>CAUVCE010000047.1:0-12438 GCA_963550425.1 uncultured Neisseria sp. | reverse complement strand
TGCTGCACGCGCAGGACATCCGCCTCTTCATCCGCCGCTACCTGCCCGCCTTCGAAAATTTGGGTATCGACAAGGGCGGCGCATTGTGGCGCTACGTCCACGACACCGCGCCCGTCTTCAACCGCGTCCGCGCCGCCGTCCTGCCGCACCTAAAAGAACAATGGCTGCAACGGCAGATTATGAAAACCGCAGGCGTGTAAGGTTTCAGGCCGCCTGAACTTCGGGCGGCCTTCTGCTTTGCCTTACTGCGACAATTTTGCAAATGACTCAATCTCAACCATTGCGGAAGAACTCTTTCTGTTCCGCCGCACGGCGATTTGCCAAACCCTGCACCACGCGCCCGCCCGCCTTGTTCCACAGCGAAAAGGCTTCGCAGGCCGCGCGGTAACGTTGTTCGTTCAACCTTCGCACCACCGTAGAGTTGGCGAACGCCGTTGCCCCTATGTTGTAGCACAGCGAAACACAGGCGTTAAACTGCGACTGCGTGAGCGGCACTTTCACGGCCGCCTTGACCGCATCTTCATACGTCTTAACCTGATTGGCAAACTCAAAACGGATTTGTTCGTCCGTCATAGATTCGCCCAGCCTTACCCGCTGTCCCGCCTTGTCGCCCAGCGTGTAGCGGATAAAGCCTATCCCTATGGTGGGAATCCTTGCGCTGTCCAAATAGGAGACATTCTTCTTGCCTTCCCAGCGGGCAATCAGCGCGTAGCCCGCGTCATCCAAATGCAAAGCAGTGTTCATACTGTTCCTTCCTACGGCTTGGGACGGTCATCGTCCCTGCCGCCTTTGTCATAACCCAAAAACTTCTTCGCTACCCCTTCGATTGCCGCCCGCACCACATCGGGCGCGAGTGCGCGGATAACATCCAGGGCATGGCCGATTAACAGCCCCGTCAAAAGGCCTGCCGCACCGCACAGCCAGACGCGGCCGGGCGGCACGGTATAGTCGGCGACGGCGGCAGCGGCCAACGCCGACATGGCCGCTTCCAGCAGCGTGCGGCGCAAATCGTCGCCGCTGCCGGTAGAAGTCCACACCGCGCCCAACACGCCGCCGAACATCGCCAACATGACGCAAAAGTAAGACGTATTACTCATCAATCCCCCGTTATACCTGGCTTTTTGCGCGGCAGACGACATTATGGCCGACCAGCGTGCAGGCCACCGCCATCAGGGGAGGGAACACCATACCCGTGTTCGCGGGCGGATACCCGCTACCGAAGGCCACGCCCGTCATGAACCACAGCATGGCCGCCATAATCAACAGATAGCCGCTGATGATGTTGGAACGGGCGGAATCCCACCATAATGCGACCACCTGAGCCAAGCCGACCACGCCGAACAGCGCGATAATCAGCCAAAGCGGCGCGTGCTGAAACTTGATATAAATCGGGTACTGCACCAGCCGCGAGCCGTCCAGCCAAAACACAAACGCGAAGCCCAGCAGCCCAAGGCCGCTGATGGTTTCGACCGACTTCGTACAACTGCCGAACAGAAAATGATGGTAGCGGTAAGGCATAAACTGCCAATTGAATACCCTTTTGAGATAAAAAATGGACTTCTTGCCCATGTTATTTCCTTTCGTGGAAGTTTTCGGGGAGGTGGCGGCGGGTGCGTTCCCTTTGATACGCCCCCCGGCAATGGTCCTGCTGCCAAAAGAACACAGCATTGATGCAGCGGTAGGGATACCGCCAACGCGCCTTCCCTTCCAACACGGCATGACGGTACACACGACTGGATAGGGTTTCATCAGGCCAGCCGCCGCACAGCGTATTGACCAGTTGGTCGATGGCAATCAGGTTGGCTTTGAGATAGTTCATACGGTCTCCTTATCCTTGGGCATGGCGTAAACAGGTACAACCGCCTGTACCGCATCGACATCCTTGGCGCGGTGCAGCAAGTCCGTATAGTGCTGGCGCATCCCCGCAATATGGGCGGACAGGGCGGTATAGGCCTGCGTCTTTTTCAGGGCGGCGGCTCTGAGCTTGTCCAAGGGTATCCCACGGGCGGCAGCTATCTGCGCCAGCATGGGGGTTTCCGCATCGTGGTTTTCCGCCCATGCCTTGGCTTCCGCCCCTTGCTGCTGCCATGTGGCCGTCTCAAAGTCAGGCACGGCATCCATCCCGCTGGCCTGATTGACAAATTCCGCCGCCAGCCGGTTGATTTCCGCCTGCTTGGCCGCTTTGGCCCGCTTCAACATCCCGGCCTTGGCGGCGGCAGTCAGCGTCCATTGTTTGCCGTCCCATGTATGCCAAGGGCAGGGCGGCGGTATCAGGGTAAGGCCTGTGTCCAATTCCCCCGCCTTGCCCACCGTAACCGCCGCACCCGTGTCGGTAAGGTAGGCGGTCTGCCCGCGATGGTCGGGGATATAGTCCCATCCCGTGCCGTTCCAGCGTGCGGCCTGCCCTTCTTTTGTTTCAGGCGGCATCGCGTCCACACAACCGGCAGGCAGCAAATAGCCGCCGTCTTTGTCATACATATCCAAGTCCGCCGTTTCCAAGCCGACAAACAACCCGTCCGCGTCCGTCTGGCAAACCGTCTTCACTACAGGTAAATCCTTATTCATACACAACCTTTCTCATGCTCAAATTTTTATACAGGCCAAAAGGGCGATGTTGCGCGGGCGGGTTTCGCCGCCGCCATCGGATGATGTGTAATAGGCTTTGCCGTCATGATACTGGCCGCTGTTTGATACCTGCCGCGCCCAAATTTCACCGTCGGCTGCGGCAAACTCTGTGGACGAATAGGTTTTATGGCGGTGCGCTTTAAATTCATCCGCCTGCGCCGAGCCCAACGCCCGCCCCGTATCGATACCGCGGCCGTCATCCCAGCCGCGCACGAATTCGCCGCGCAAATCGGGCAGCTTGAAAGTCGTGCTGCCGTTGCCCGCGCCGTAAGTCGTGCCTATGGCCGCGAACAAGGCCGCATAAGCCGTCCGCGACACCGCCGCCCCATTGGCTTTGAGCCAGCCTGCAGGCGCATTGCGCCCCGCGAAAAAGGCAATCTGCCCGCTGGGGGATGCTTCGCCCAAGCGGCGGGTTACATTGGCGGCGAAATTGCCGTCATTGCCCAATGCGTCCGCCAACTCTTTCAGCGTATCCAAGGCGGTGGGCGCACCCGCCAAAACGGCGGCCTTGGCAGCGGTTACGGCGCGGTTGATGGCGGCGGTCAGGTCGGGTTCCAAAATGATTTTGGTATCCGAGTAGGTCAGTTGCCCGTTGTCGCGCAATTGCAGGGTTTTATTGCTGGCGGCATTTTTGATGTAAGTGCCGTCGGCATCGGTATTGATTTCCCCCGCCTTGCCCCCAAAGGTCATCCCGCCCGTATGGGTGGACTTGACGGCGAAAGTCTTAGCCCCCATTACCGTCTGCGCCCCATCCAGCAAAACATAGGCCGCAGCCTTGTCGGCTATCTGACCATTCACCCAGCTCTGGTAGGCGACTATTTCATTGCGGGCATTGATGCTGGGGAAACTGATATATCTTGTGGGGTTGCCCGACTCTTCAAACTTGAGATTTAGGCGTATGCTGTCATCAAAGGCTGCCGACCCCTGCGGATTGGTCTCGACTATCCAGCGTCCCCGTCCTGCGGGCATGATGATTTTTGTCCAAATGTTGGATCGTCCCAACGTCAGCGTGCCGTCCGTTATGGTTTGGTCGCCGCTGTTGCCCAGCTTTTCATCGTTGAGCTTTTTGCCCATGGCGGCAGTCAGTGCGGCATCGGTATCCGTGCTGGTCAGGGTGTTGATGACCTTGGTGATGCCTGCCTGTTTGTCGCTGGCTTTTAAACCTTTGCCCGCATGTACCGCCCATTTCCCTGTGTTGTTGCCGCTGTTCGGGTTGTGGGTGTTGGCATCCGCCAGGCTGATGTATTCGGTGTCCAGCGTGTCGTTGATGAGTACCGCACCTTTGGGGTAGCCGCCGATTTTGTCGCAAAAGGCTTGGTCAAAGCGGTAACGCCCGCCTTGGTTCTGCCAAACGGTGTGCGCGCTGATTTCGTGCAGTATGCCGTTCATGTCTTTGCCGCTGGGCGGTTTGCCGCCGACCGAAATCGGGGTCATGGTGATGCTTGGAAAGCCTTCGGCATAGGTGGCGGCCTCCTGCGCCAAGCCGCCGTTGCGTTCGGACGGGATGTTGTTCTTCAAGCCGTCCGAAGCCCAAGGCTTGGACAGCAGTTTCGGTTGCGGCATGGTTTACTCTCCCATAAAAAAAGCACCCTCGCCGAAGGGTGCCAGATTGGCTTCGATGTAGCCGAAGGTTTTGTCTGCCTCCGGCTCGTAAAAATCCAGCAGTACGCCGCAGGGGCGCGGCAGCAGGTCGCTTTGCCGGATGATGGCGCGTTCCACGGGCAGCAGGTAGAACTCGAACACATAGCGCGCGGCCATTGTGCCGTTTTTGACGAAATAAGCCCGCCCGCGTTTGCCGAACATTTCGCGCAACAGGCGGTTGATATGCGGGGCGGCGGCGTAGATGATGTTGCTCATTGCTTTAAGCATAATCACGCGGCGGTAGGTGTCGTCGTCCAAACGGTATCGCCGCTCCAAGCCTTCGCCGGTACTCCATACGCCGTTGTCAAACGGGGTGAAGCCCTGCGCGAAGCCTATGTATTCGTCTTGCGCGCTAATCATGATTTCGCGCCCTATGCCGACAATCGCCCCCCAAATATCCAGCCCGAAACCCTGCGCGGTGGATACGTTCCACACCGTATAGTAAAACCGCTGCTTGTCGGTGCGCGGGTCGATGCAGTCGTTGAAACGCCGTATCAGGCCGCAGATGACCGGGCTGTTGGCGTATTGGCTGATGATGGTTTCGCCTACGGTTATCATACGCTCACCACTTCGATATTTTCGGCACGGACAACGGGGGTCTGGTCTATGCCCACCGCCACGGAATTACCCATGCTGCCCGCCGAAAGGCCGATTTCCACGTCCAACACATGCACGTTCGGCACGGCCTTCACCACGGGGGCAACATAGCCGATGGCATACAGGTTCGCGCCGATGCGCCCCTTGAAGGCATTGATAACGGCCTGTTTGATGGCGGTCTCCGCACCGAGAAACGCGCCGCGCTCGATTTTGATGCGGAAATACACCGGCAGTTCGGCAGGGCGCATAAAGGCTACCTGATAGACGGGCTTCGGGTCGCTGTAGTTGTGGTCGTACACCGTGATTTCGGTGTTGCCGTTGAAGTCGCAGCCGCTGCCCGCATAGCGCAGCACGGCTTCGGCCACCGCCGTATCATCCCCGCCCACCGCTGCCACATAGATGCTGTGCGGCTTGAGTGTGTAGTTGGTTGCGCCGGCCTGCACGCTTTGGCCTTTCGGGTTGTCGATGACGTACACATCACGCACACCGTCCAGTGCAAACACGTTGGCATACACCGCTTGCGGCGTGCCGTGGGCATTGACGGCCACACTGCGCCGCCTGCGTTCGGCAAACTCGGCGCGGCTCTCTTCCGCCCGCCCGGGAACGGCGGGGTGCGGGTTGTCCGCCCTGTCCAGCCCCACCAAGGATTGATAGATGATATTCACGCTGTGGGCGGGGGCTTCGATTTGCCCGGCGGCGGTGAGCGTGCCGCTGACTTTGCCGCCGATGGGGATGCCGATTTCCTGTTGCAAAGCCCATTGGTTGCCCGCCGCGTCCTGCACGATAAAACCCTGCGGAATCTGCGTGCCGGGCAGTCCGACAAACTCGCACACCACCGCCGAATCGGTTGCGGGTTTGCGTTGCAAGAAGTAGATTTGGGCGATTGCATCCTGCATCACTCCTTCGGCATATTCGGGGTGGATCTGATTGACCAGTTCGGCAATCACATTGTTCTTGTCGGCAATCACGGCAGCCAGCGAGGAAGCAAGCTGCCCCTGCGGTGTTTCCAAATTCAAGTTCAGGCCGCCGCCGAAAGCATCGTTGAAATCGGCCAGCACGCCGTTTAGCACTTCGGTTTCGGTCGGAATCTGCAAGCCTTGCGGCGTGAAGCGGACGGATGGGACATGACTGCTCATAGCGTTACCTCGTATTGTTTTTGGGCGTCGTCGGTAAATTGCAGGCTGCCTGAAAGCACGCGCCCGTCGCGCAGTTCGGCGGCCACGTCTGCCGCCACCACGCCGGGGACGGACAAAGCAGCCTGCACCAGCCGATGCCGGTACAGCGCGAACGACTGTTTTTTGCCCAGCATTTCTTCAAAATAAGGGATGCCATTTTCTGTGTCGTAATACAGTTCACCGGCAAACAGGCGGCACGCCGAAGCCACGTCCTGCGCCTTGGCGTAGGGGTCTTTGGCCAGCGCGATATTGCCCGCCGCATCCAAGGTCAAATCCCAGCTTTCTTGGTCTAGGTATAGAGTATTCATGTGGCTACCGGTTTCCCTGATTGTCCGCTGCCGGGTTGTACGCCGGAATGCGGGTGGTTGAGCAGGCTGACATCTTGCGCCCGCACATCGCCGTCGGCAGAAATCCCGCCGCCGCCCGTGAATTGCGCCGTGGTTTCAGTGTTGGCCTGAAAGGTTTGCGAAGTGCTGCTCACGCCGCCTTGGGCTTTCAGGCGGATGTTGGCTGCTTCCATCTCAATATCGCCGGGCGAAAACAGTTTGATGCCGCCTTGGGAAAACATAATGTATTGATTTGGCGTGCCGTTCAGGAAGCCGCCGAAATACAAACCGTCCGAATAATCGAAACGCCGCCTGCTTTGCGGGGCAGACGGTGCTTTGTTCTGCTTGACGCTGGATATGTCGCGGCTGCAAAAGCCGCACATGCCGATGTCGCCCGGTTCGGGGTCGATAATCACGGCGTTGCCGCCGCCCTGTAATCGGAAATACGGCACGTTGTAGATGATGCCGTGCGGCGTAACCGTGCCGTCGCCGCTGATTTGGGCAACCAAGGGCTGCACATCCACCATTCCCACGGGGGCAAGCCCGCCCGCTTTGGTTTTGACCACGCGCACCAGTGTTACGGTTTGGATGCGCGAGACGATGCCGGACACAATCGCGCCGATTTCTCCCGCGCCGCCCTGCGTTTGTTCGGGCTGATATTGCGCCCAATTATTTTGTTGCGACTTTGGCATTCGTATCCTCCACGTTGGCGGCTTTGATGTCGGCCAGCCATTTCCCACCCGGTATTTGGCTTTCCAAGTCCAGCGACAGGCCGAATACGCGCCATCTGCCGTTGCATTGGGCTATCAGGCTGCCTGCAACCTCAATCAGCCCGCCGAAGCGCAGGGCTTTGTCGTACAGGCATTGCAGCCTTACACCCTGCAAATCGGGTATCGGGTAGCCGATTAGGCCGGTGGTCGGACTGACGATTGGCACTTCTATCATGCGCGGCTGCCCCTTGGGCGTGATGGCGACGGTTTCGTTGTCTATGTACACGTCTATATTGGCAGCGGCGGCGATGTGGCGGATTTTGTCCAGCTCGGTATTGGGCAGGTATTGGTTGCTGATTTTGGCCTGCACACCGTTGTTTTCAAAACGCCTGCCCATGCGCTTGCAGATGGCTTCAATCGCCTGTGCCACATCGGTTTCACCTTCGTGGCTAACGGCTTCGGCGGGCTTGAGCTGCCACAACACGGCGGTGTGGCTCTCGATGACCAGGCAGATGTCCGGCGCGCCGCCCATTTCGGGGTAGGCGAAGGTAATGTTGCCGGTATAGACCACGCTCAGGTCGCCTTGCTCGCCAGCCTCCACCTGCACCAGGTTCATCATCGCCTGCTCGGTATTCCATTTCACGCGCAACAGCTTCATGATGCTGTCCAGCTTCAAGCCGTACACTTTGATGCGGGCGGACGGCATCACTGCACCGTTGCCGTAGTTGATTTGGCAGGAGGTGCGCAAACCTTCGACAACCAGCGTATCGTTGCCTTTCGCATCCCATACGTCTTTTTCCTGCCCCAGCTTGATGCTGACACGCAGGATTTTTTCTTTAATGCTCATCGCGGTACACCAGAATAAAGCGGCTGCCCAATTCCTGCCATTGCGGGTCTAGGCTGCCTGCGGTATCGACAAAATACAGTTCGCCGCGAAAGCCGCGATAAGCCTCGCCCACCAGCGGCATACCGTGCAGGCATACCCGTTCGCGTATCAGTACGCGCCCGTCCGCCGACACGGTGGCATACAGCCTGCCCAATCGCGGCAGCAGCGATACGGTTACTTCCTGCCCGTTCAATGTGGCGCTCACTTTTTGCACCGGGACGGGCTTCAAAGGGATTTGGTAAATCATAGGCTGAAACCTTTCAGGTAGCCGGACAATTTAGACAGAATGGATTCGTTGTTCTGTATCGGCTTTGGCTGCACCTTGCCGCCGTCGGCTTGCGCCTGCGCACCGTCGGGCTTGGTTTTGGTGTATTTCACTTCCACCTGCCGAACTTCGGCCAAATGAATATTGACCTTTAACAGCCGCGCTCCGTCCGAAGCCTCGCGGGCGTAGTCGTAACCCGTTATCGCCATGTTGGGGTACACCGCTTCCGGCGTGATGACCAAAAACAAATCCGTGCTGTTGGCCAGCGTGTCGAGCAGGCTGAGAAACGCGCCGCGTGCTAACACGCCGCCGCTGCCCTTGGTCATCTGTACCGTTACCGTGAACGGGTCGCCCACCTTGTTGTAGCTGGCAAACGAGCCGCGCTCGACCGGCGCATTGGACACTTTGGACGTGTTTTGGTGCTTGACCGAAGTAACGTTGTCGGAGAGCAGGAGCGGTATGCCGTTTTGGCCGAAAATGCCCCAGTAGTTGCCGAAAACCGCGTTGGTCAAGGCCGCGCCGCCGAATTTAATCAGTGCGCCGCCAACGTTGCGCGGCAGTTTTGGCACGTTTGGGATGCCGATTGAGTTCCAAGCCATAACAAACCTTTATTTCACAAGCAGTTCAATGTTTTCCGCGTTTCGGTCGGGGAGAAATTTTCGGTTTCCATTTGAAACACTCCTAGGATTTTAATAAAATTTTTACTATACTTCTTTCCATTCATTAGCTTAGTTCCGTTAAGTTAATGTCAAAAAACCCGCGATGATTCCACCCATCGCGGGTTTCGCTTTTTCAGGTAGCCTCACACCATAGACGGCATAATCTGCACCAACCTGTTACGGGCGGCGGCAGAAGCATCCGCCATTGTGCCGTCTATGGTGTTGGCCGAAGACTGCACATGGATGCCGCCATTGATGGCTACCTGCGTAGTGCGTTGGTTGTTGTTGGTTACGTTTTGGGCGGTACGCACGGCCTCGCCCTGCCGCATGGATTGCAAACCGCGTTGTGCGCCTGCCGCAACGGCAGTCCCTGCTATGGGGGTGTTTTTTGTCAAAACCACCCTAAATGCGGGTGCGGGCGTACTCCCGCTGGGCGTGCCGTGTACATGGACGGCTTTCCCCGCACCGAAACGCTGGCCGGTGGCATTTGCCTGCCTTTCCACTTCGCGCACCCATCTTCTAGTCCTAGCGCTGGCCTCTCTCAAAAAATAAGGGTTGGCATAATGGGTGTTGCCGCCGACAACGGATGCCATACCTGAGGCACGTTTTGCCAAGTGGTCGTCCACACCTTTGCTGATGCGTGCGCTGACCCTGCTCATGGGCACATTCTGCACGCTCCCGTAAGCACCTTTCCGCGGCGCGTTAATATCGCTGAACGCCCACCGTTCGTTCAAAACGGCGCGGACGTTGCCCCCTTTTTTATATACCCTGTTCAGGATGGTATCCACTACGCCGGCAAGCTGCTTGTCAAATGCTTCGCCTTTCAGACTGCCGACAACTTCTGTGGCGGCGACTTTTTTAATATCGATAATGTCCTGCTCGGTCAGCCTCACTTCGCCTTTTATCGGTCTGGTCTCCATCTGCTGCGTGTCTATAGGCTGTTTGATTGTTTCTTTGCCTTTTTGCGCTTGTGATTTCGGGCTGCCTTCTGCTTTGGGGTCGTTACCCGTCGTCTGCCCCGAAGGCGAAGGTTGGTCGGCCTTCGGAACAGTCTTTCTTTTGGTTATCATGTCTACGGTTTGCATATCTATCAATATCGGTCGGCCGGCAGTCTGTGCCCCGGGTGTATGGCCGGTGGCATGGTCTGCCGCACCGGATACCCGTTCGGCCAGATTTTGTGCCTGTTCCTGTATAAAATTCACCGGACGCATGGCTAAGCGTTTTGCTGCCGTCCAAGCGCGGTCAAAATCGCCGTCCATCAGGGCGGTAAAAATTTCGCCGATGTCTTCCAAGGCGGGGGCAACGAACTGGTAGATGTCGTTGGCCAGATTTTTGAAACCGTTGGCCAGCGAGCGCAGCGATACGCCGTTCTCATCGATAAAGCCTTTCATCCGCAGCCAGTCAAACATCCCCTTGCCCGCTTCCGCCCAGCTTGTGTAGCCGGTAAGCAGGTAGGCAAAACCTTTAGAGAGACTGTCCACCGATACTTTGGACGTTTTGATGTAATTTACGAACGACCCCCAGTTAAACAGGCTTTTGCCGCCTTTCGCCCAAGTTTTGTAGTCGTCATAAAGCAGTACAAACGCAGCACCCAAGGCGGCCACGGCGGCGGCGGCCAGCGCGAACGGGGCGATAAAGGCATACAGTGCCGTTACCGCCGACCACAGCACGGGTATCAGCACCACGCCCAAGACAAATGCCAAACCTTCGAAAACATGTCTCATGGTGTTTTCATTGCGCATCAGGTAGTCGGCAAAGCCGCTGACCAGCTTTACCAGATTCAGCAGATGCGGGGCGAGCGCATCGGCAATCATGTTTTTCAGCGCGTCCCATTGCTGGTTGAGGTAGGCGCGTGAGCGGGTCAGTTCGCGGCCGACGGCGATTTCTTTTTCGCCGGAACGGTAGAGCCGGTTTTGCAAGGCCAGCATCTTTTCCATTTCGGCGCGCCCCAGTAGCAGGGTGTTGATAGTGCCGTCATCCAGCCCCATGCTTTTGGCCAGATTGTAGGCCTGCACCCTGTCCATTTTGGAGAAGCGGTCGGCCAAGTCCAGCATGATGCCGTCCAAATCCCGCGCTTTTCCGTCTGCATTGAGCAGTGCCACCCCGAAGGCGTTGAAGAACGGCACCATGGAGGTGTCGCCCATGGTGGTGAGGCGGGTGATGCTCATGCTCAACCCGGCCAAGCTGCCTTTCATGGCATCGGCACTTCCGCCCGCCACCGCCGCCATGCCGCCCCATGCCTGAAGTTGGTTGCGGTTCATGCCGATGTTGCGCGACAGGTTGTCGAGCTGCACGTTGGCTTCGGCAGTCTGCCGAATCAGCCTGTCCAGCGCGTTTTGCCCCATCACCAGTGCGGCAAATGCGGCAAACCGTTTTCCCAGCATGGCGAATGCTTCCGCTGCAGTTCTTGCCTGCCTTGCGCTTCTGCCTGCTTGGGCGGCGGTTCTGTCCAAACTTCTGCCCATCGCGCCGGCGCGTTGTTCGGTTTGGGAAAATGCCCCGCCCATGCGGTTCAGGCGGTTTTCCGTTTGGGCTGCCTGTGAGCCGAAACGGGATGCGTCTATGCCTAATTCCAGAAACAGGGTATCAATCACGGTTGCCATAGCTATTCCTAAAAAAGGCTGCCTGAACAATCAGGTAGCCTGTTGCGCCTTGTTGAAGGCATCGGTATTGACGATTTCGAGCAGGTTGTAGGCATCTTCCAACCCGTACACGGTTTGCAGCTCGTGCAGGGTGCAGATGCGCGAAGAGACGAGCGCGCCTATGGTTTGGGTCAGGTTCAGGTAGTCTTGATGCCGTCCGTTTCTGCCCCGCCCGATGCCGAAATCGGGCCAAAGGCGTGTTGCAAAAAATCGGTATGCAATGCGAACACCTCCTTCCGCAAACGCCACAAGGTGGTAAAGTCTTCCACGTCGTTGTAGTCCAAGTTCAAGGGGCGCGGCTGGCCGCCTTCGGGGATGATTTGCACGCAGTCCAACAGCTCGTCCAACAGCGGGATGGCGTCGTCGGGTTTGATTTTGCCCAATGCGCCCAGTGTTGCGCCTACCATGCCCACCATGCCCTGTTGCGGGCTGATGCCGCCCAAATCCACGCCGCTGTTGGCCAAGGCCAAAAGGGCGCGCATCGCCCAGTTGTCGGCATGGGCGGCACTCATTTCGGTCAGCAGGAACACGCGGCCTTTGTCGCGCCCGTGTTCAATCGTGATTTGTTTGGTTTTCAAGGCCATCTTAAATCTCCTCCGGTTTCACCACGATGCGGAAGCTGTAGGTTACGGCTTCCAGCGTTTTCTTGGCCGTCGTGCCGCCGGGGATTTCCACCAAGAAGCCGGTGGCGGTGTAGCGTTTTTTCACGGCGGAAATCTCTACTGAAAATTCCACCATGCGCGTTTCCTGCCGTTGCAGGATGTCGTTGGTGAATTGGTCGAAGTAGTCGCGCGATTTGCTGGTGGGCGCAAGTTGGATGTTGAAGTCCACTTCGTAAGGCGTAAAGCCGCCGGACTGTTGGCCGTCCACGCCCATCATGGTTTCGCCGATTTTTCCTTGCCCGAAGTCGAA
>CAUVCE010000046.1:0-12754 GCA_963550425.1 uncultured Neisseria sp. | reverse complement strand
TTGTGTTCGTATAAGGCAATCAGGCTGCCCATGTTGCGCGGGTCGATTTTGTCGAGCAGCAGGATGTTGGTCGGGCGGTTGCCGCTGAATGTTTTGTGCGGTACGAGTTTTTCGATTTCTTCGCCGTCCATACCCTGCGCTTGTAGTTCGGCGCGCACTTCTTCCGCCGTTTTGCCGCGCATAAAGGCTTCGGCCTGGGCGAAAACGTTGGACAACAGGATTTCGTGATGGCCGGGCAGGTTGCTGCGTTTTTCCAGGCTGACAATCAGGTCTATGGGGGTAATGTGGGTGCCTTGGTGCAGCAGTTGGAAGAAGGCGTGCTGGCCGTTGATGCCGGTTTCACCCCAGATGATGGGCCCGGTATCCGTACCGACAGGTGTGCCGTCGCAGGCCGTCTGTTTGCCGTTGCTTTCCATATCGAGCTGCTGGATGAATCGGGGCAGGTGGTGCAGGTACTGGTCGTAAGGGGCGATGACGTGGCTGCCTCCGCCGAAATAGTTGATGTACCAAATGCCTATCATGCCGAGCAGGACGGGCATGTTTTGTTCGAAGGGGGCGTTGATGAAGTGCTGATCCATCAGGTGTGCGCCTTCGAGCATTGCGATGAAGTTTTCTTCGCCCAGGTAAATCATGATGGGCAGGCCGATGGCCGACCACAGGCTGTAACGGCCGCCCACCCAATCCCAAAATTCAAACATATTGGCCGTGTCTATGCCGAAGGCGGATACGGCTTCTTTGTTGGTGGAAACGGCAACGAAGTGTTTGGCGATATCTTCTTCGCGTCCGGATTGCAAAAACCAGTCGCGGGCGGTATGGGCGTTGGTCAGGGTTTCCTGAGTGGTGAAGGTTTTGGATGCGATGATGAACAGGGTGGTTTCGGGGCGGACTTGTTCCAAAACGTCGCGCAGTTGCGTGCCGTCCACGTTGGAAACGAAGTGCATGTTCAGACGCGGGTGGCCGTAGGTTTGCAGGGCGGTGCACATCATCAGCGGGCCTTGGTCGGAACCGCCGATGCCGATATTGACGATGTCGGTGATGGCTTGGCCGGTATAGCCCGTCCAATCGCCGTTGCGGACGGCATGGGCAAACCGCCCCATGTGCCGGAGTACGGAATTGACTTTGGGCATGACATTTTCACCGTCCACATAAATCGGCGTGTCGGCGCGGTTGCGCAGGGCGATGTGCAGGGCGGCGCGGTTTTCGGTGTTGTTGATTTTCTCTCCGGCAAACATGGCGCGCATTTTTTCCGGCAAACCGCTTTCGCGTGCCAACTCGAACAGGCCGTTCAAAGTTTGGTCGGTGATGCGGTTTTTGGCGTAGTCGAGCGTCAGGCCGCCGACTTCGAGCCAGTAGCGGCGGGCGCGGTCGGGGTCTTGGGCGAAAAGGTCGCGCATATGCACGCTTTTCATTTCTTCATAATGCGGCCACAGTTGCCGCCATGCGGGCAGTTCGGACAGGTGTTTCATCAGAATTTCCTTAACGTTGAAACCCGGACCTTTGGAATGGCGGGATGCGGATCTGTTGGGAAATGGTGAAAATCATTGTAATATATAGGGTTAGGCTCTTATGTGCAGCCCTATGTGTTGAAATGGAATGAATGATATTCAGGCCGGTTTCTTGCCGTCTGATTCGCCTGTACGGTGTTTGTGTATGCTTCGTTTGCCTTTTTCCAGCTGCAGGCTGGCAGTTTCGCCCAATTTCAAGGCCAGGCCGATAGCCAGAATATCAATGACGGCCAGCTGCAGCAGGCGCGATACCATAGGGGTGTATTGTTCGTTGTCTTCCTGCGAAAACACATTCAGCACGCAATCGGCCACTTGCGCCAGCGGCGAACCGTCGCGGGTAAGTGCGATAACCGCCGCGCCGTTTTCTTTGGCGGTCGTGGCCACATCGAGCAGTTCGGCCGATGCGCCCGAATTGGAAATCAGCACTGCGACATCCACTTTGCTCAATACGGCGGCAGCCATCAGTTGGATATGCAGGTCGGAATAAGCCACTACCGACAGGCCGAAACGGAAGAATTTGTGTTGTGCGTCCTGCGCCACGATGCCGGAGTTGCCCACACCGTAAAATTCGATACGGCGGGCGCGTAAAAACAAGGCGACCGCCTTTTCCAATTCGCCTTGGTTGAGGAAGCGGCGCGCGCCCAAAATGGCTGCGGCGGTATTGCCTAAGACTTTTTCCATCACTTCGCCCATATCGTCGTCGGCATTGAGTTCTTCGTGTACAAACGGCATACCGTCATGGCCTATGCCGGCGGATAAGGCAAGTTTGAACTCGGGCAGGCCTTTGTAACCCAGGCTGCGGCAAAAACGGATGACGGTGGGCTGGCTGACGGTGGCGCGTTCGGCGATGTCGGCCACGGCCGCATGGACAAACCATTTGGGTTCGGCCAAGGCGCATTCGGCCACTTTTCTTTCAGCTACGGACAATTCGTTTAATGATTCGCTGATTTTGCTTAACATTGTTATCTCCCATGCAGGCCGAACCGTTGATGTAGCCGGTCTGTTGTTTTTTAGTGTTTGTCGGATATTTGATGTATCCGATAAGTTTTTTTATGCGGCAGGCGTTGTTATGTTTTGCCGTTTGGACGCCGTGTTTGCGCGGTATGGGTAAGTTTAATTTTCCAAACAGGTTTTTTGGGCGGCATTGGCCGCTGTTTGCGCATTGGTTTTCCGTTCTTGTTCGGTTTTGCCTTTAATGTCTATATTAAGTTCTTTTTCGTGTTTCTGTGCTTGGAGGTATATGGCCGATACGAAGGTTTGGACCCTGTGGCTTACCTGTTTGCGTGTTTCCTCTGTCATTTTTGAACCTTTTTTGGCCGCAGTATATTTTTTGGTCAGCCGTCCAACGGCATCGGACAGAGGCTCTTGTTTTTGGTAGGCATAAGATGCGTCGTATATGATGGATGCGTCTAGGGCGCATTCGGCCTTCTTTTCGGCTGTAGGGGCGGCAGGTGCCAAAGGGGCGGTGAGGGCGGCGGTGATTAAGGCCAAAATGGTTTGATATTTAAGTTGCATGGTGTACTCCTTGTATTTTGGTTGTCAGACGGGCAAACAAGATAAATTAATATATTATGTTATTTAAATTTATTTTCTAAATGGGCGTGTAGTTTTCCTTCCAAGGCGGCCGCAGCGCCTGTGATGCCGGGAAATTCGGTTTGCACGATGTAAACCGGTATTTCGGCCAGATAGTCGGAAAATCGGCCTTTGTCTTCAAAGCGGCGGCGGAAGGGCGAGGTTTCGAAATAGGGGATGAAGCGGGGGACGATGCCGCCGCACAGGTATACGCCGCCGCGTGCGCCGAGCGTCAAGGCCAGATTGGCGGCTACCGTACCCAGTGCGGAACAAAAAATGTCCAAGGCCTGTTTGCATAACATGGAGTCGCCGCGTATGGCCGCACCCGTGATGTCCGCAGCCGAAAGTGCCGCACTGCCCGCCTGATGTTGCCGCAATGCGTCATAAATGAGTTCCAAGCCCATGCCGCTGATCAGGCGTTCGGCGGAAACGTGGCCGCCATGCCGGTGGCGGGCGTATTGCCAGATATAGGCCTCAATTTCATCGGCCGGCGCAAAGCTGACATGCCCCCCCTCGCCGGCCAGCGGGATATACCCGCCGCGTCCGTCGGGTATCAGGCCGCTTACGCCCAAGCCCGTCCCCGCACCCAAGACTGCCTTGGGCGCGCCATCGTCCGGAATGCCGCCGCCGATTTTGACCAAGTCTGCGGTGTCGAGTTCGGCTACGGCCAATGCCTGCGCGGTAAAGTCGTTCAGCAGCAGCAATGTCTGCCAGCCCAATTCGCACCGCATTTCCTCTATGGAAAATGTCCAATGGTGGTTGGTCATTTTTACGCGGTCGCCGGTAACGGGGTTGGCAATGGCGATGGCGGCATGGCGGACGGGGGGGTGTCCGGTCAGTCCGAGGTAGGCGCGGACGGCATCGGCCAAGGTGGCATGGTCGCGGCAGGCCAGGATGCGGATGTGTTCGAAGCGGCGCGGCGCGGTTTCCAGTGCGAATCGGGCGTTTGTGCCGCCTATGTCGGCCAACAGGCGAGGCCGCAGGCCGTTTTCCGATAACTCAATCCGCATAGTAAACCTCGCAACGTACTTTGCGCGAATGCAATATGTGGCTGATGGGGTATCGGGCGGATTTTTCGGCTACGGCACGCGCATAGGCCATTTTTTTCTCACGGCCGTTGATGGCAAGGTAAACGTGGGGGGTGCGTTCGACGGCCGACAGTGTGATGCTGATGCGTTCGTGAGGCGCGGTAACGGGGCTGATGTGCATCAGGGGCTGCATGTAGGCGGGCGACAGGCCGTCCGCCAGTTGCGGCGCTTGCGGAAACAGGGAGGCTGTGTGGCCGTCCGCACCCATGCCCAATATCAGTATGTCGGGTTGGCGGTAGTGCTCCAAGGCGGTTTGAACCGCTCCCTCGGGCGACCAGTCCAGTTGGATGTCTTCGACAAGTGGAAGCCAGTTGGCCGCAGCGGCGCGGTTTTGCAGCAGGTGCTGCCGTACCAGCGCGGTGTTGCTGTCGGCATGGGTGGTCGGGACGATGCGCTCGTCCGCCAGGATGATGTCTACGCTGCCCCAGTCCAGGTCGGCGCGCGACAGGATTTGGAAGAAGCTGACCGGCGAACGGCCTCCGGATACGGCCAGTGTGGCGCGGGGCTGTTTGGCCAGTGTGGCGCGAAGGTCTTGTGCAACGGCTTTGGCCAGTGCGGTGGCGCATTCGATGGGGGTGTCGAAGGCGTGGAATGTGGCTGCCATAAGGGTTCTCCCGTTAATTTAAGTGGTCGGTCGTGTCCGTCCAACGGTTTCGGTATCGGTTGTTATTCGGCTGTGTTTGCCGTTTGGTCCGGGTTTTTCCGGAAAGGCAATATGCTGCGGCGGCACGCTTTCGGTCAGCCATACGCCGTTGTCGGCCAGATAGAAGCTGAAGCCGGCAGCCGTCATGGCGGCGGTGTCGATGCGCAAAACGACGGGTTTGCCGTGCCGCGCGCCGACTTTGACCGCCGTTTCTTCATCGGCGGAAAGGTGGACGTAGTGGCGGCTTACGCCGTGCAGCCCCTGCCCGCGTATGGACGGCAAATGTTTTTCGGCCGTGCCGTGGTACAGCACGGCGGGCGGTTCGGCAGCCTGGTGCTCGATTTGCACCTGCCGCGTGGAATGCCCCTGCGCGGCACGGATGCGGCTGCCGTCTTCGGAAACGGTAAACCGTTTTTTGTCGTTGGTCGCCACGACTTCCATCAGCACTTCGCGCGTGATGCAAAGGCCGGTGCGGTTGTGGCGGCCGGCTTTTGCCAACAGCTCGCCTATGTCCGCCCAACCGTTTTTGTCGAGTGTCAGGCCGATTTGCTCGGGACGGTGGCGCAATATCAGGCTTAGGAATTTGCTTACGGATTTGCGCTGTTGTTCGTTTGTTTGCATATTTGTCTCTGTATTTATTGTTTTTCAGACGGCCTGAGAGTGAAAGGCCGTCTGAAACTTCAGTCCTGCTCTTCCAGCCACAAATCGCCGTTTTCGGCCAGCATGGCGCGGGCGGCTTCCACCCCGTGGCTGCCGGCGGGATAAAGGTGCGGCGGCACGGGCGATGCCGCCCAATGTTCCAGCACAGGTGTCAGCCATGCCCAGGCGGCTTCGAGTTCGTCGCGGCGGTTGAACAGGTTCAGACGGCCGTCTATCACTTCGCGCAACAGGAGTTCGTAGGCTTCGGCGCGGCGGCCTGCCGCGGCCTGCGCCAAATCCAACACCATTTCGGCGGGCACGGTACGGTCGCTGCCGACAGCCTTGACGGCCAGCCGCACGCGCACGGTTTCCTGCGGCTGCAGGCTGATGACGATGCGGTTCGGCACGGCGGTATAGAGTTTGCCGTCGTCGGGCTGCGGTTTGAAGTTCAGCACGATTTCGGCCGTCCTGCCTGCCAGCCGTTTGCCGGTACGCAGGTAAAACGGCACGCCCGCCCAGCGCGGGTTGTCGATTTCGGCTTTGATGGCGACATAGGTTTCGGTGCGGCTGCCGGCGGGGACTTTGTGTTCCTGTGTGTAGCCGTTCAGGCCGGCCGACGGGGCGTATTGGCCGCGTATGGCCTGTTTGTCGATGTCGTTCAGCGGTTTGAGCGATTGGATGACTTTGAGTTTTTCGTTGCGCACGTCGTCGGCCGCCAGTGATTTGGGGCGTTCCATGGCGGTAAAGCACAGCATTTGCACGATGTGGTTCTGCACCATGTCGCGCAACGCGCCGGTGATGTCGTAAAACTCGCCGCGCCCTTCCACGCCCAGCGTTTCGGCAATGGTAATCTGCACAGATTGGATGTAATCCTTATTCCACAGGGGTTCGAACAGGCTGTTGCCGAAGCGCAGCGGCAAAAGGTTTTGCAGGCCTTCTTTGCCTAAGTAGTGGTCGATGCGGTAGATTTGGTTTTCTTGGAAATAGGCCGCCACGTCTTCATTGATTTTGCGGCAGGAAGCCAAATCCGTGCCGAGCGGTTTTTCCAGCACGATGCGGACTTTGGGCACGTTCAGGCCTGCGGCGGCCAGTTTTTCGCAGGCGGGGGCGAAAAATTTGGGCGCGGTGGAAAGGTAGACGACCACGGCGCCGGTGTTGGGGCGTTGGCTCACTTTGTCGGCCAGCGCGGAAAAATCGGCCGCTTCGGCCACGTCCAGCGGCAGGTAGTCTATGCGTTGCTCAAACTGCGCCCAGGCCGCATCTTCGATGTTTTTGATGTGGATTTTGCTGTCGCGCCCCACTTTGGCCAAAAATTCTTCACGGCTGAATTTGCTGCGGCTCACGCCCAAGATGCGCCCCTGCGGATGCAGCAGCCCGGCCGCATGCGCCCGGTACAGGGCGGGCAGCAGTTTGCGCATGGCCAAATCGCCGGTTGCGCCGAATAAGACCAAATCGAAATTTGTCTGCGGTTTCATTTTTTTCCTTGATATTGATGCGGGAAAGGCCGTATGAAAACGTGCCGCGCGGCAAAAACGTAGCAATGCTACACGCGGCTACATGATTTGTCTACGACCCGCCGTACGACGGATAATTTGTTGCGGCACAACACGGGTGGCACAGCCGGCAGTATAATATGTTGCAAAATTACACAATAAGGCCGAACACCATGACCGCCATCCACCCGCAACTTGCCGCTGTTACCGAGCGCATCATCGAACGCAGCCGCGCCACCCGCGCCGCCTACCTGCAACGCACCAAAGCCTACGAACGGCAGGGGCGCGTGGAACGCGACCGTTTGGGCTGTTCCAATCTGGCGCACGGCTATGCGTCGATGCCCAAAACGATCAAAATCCAAATGCAGCAGCCAACTGTGCCGAATTTGGGCATCATCACGGCCTACAACGACATGGTTTCCGCCCACCAGCCGTTCAAAGATTTCCCCGATTTGATTAAGGACGAAGCGCAAAAACACGGCGCGACGGCACAAGTGGCCGGCGGCACGCCCGCGATGTGCGACGGCATCACCCAAGGCTACGAAGGCATGGAGCTTTCGCTGTTTTCGCGCGACGTGATTGCGATGAGTACCGCCATCGGCCTGTCGCACCAAATGTTTGACGGCGCGCTGCTGATGGGCGTGTGCGACAAAATCGTCCCCGGCCTGACGATAGGCGCGTTGAGCTGCGGCCACATCCCCGCAATCTTCGTGCCCGCGGGTCCGATGACCAGCGGCATAGGCAACAAGGAAAAAGCCCGCACCCGCCAGCGTTTCGCCGAAGGCAAAGTCGGGCGCGACGCGCTGCTTGAAAGCGAAATGGGTTCGTATCACAGCCCCGGCACCTGCACGTTTTACGGCACGGCCAATTCCAATCAGATGATGATGGAAATGATGGGCGTACACCTGCCCGCCGCCGCCTTTTTCAACCCGCACACGCCGATGCGCGAAGCACTGACCCGCGCCGCCGCCGCCCGCCTTTCAGACGGCATCAAAAACCGCAGCATTAAGCCCATAGGCGAAATGCTGTCCGAAAAATCGTTTGTCAACGCAATCATCGGCCTGATGGCCACGGGCGGCTCGACCAACCACACCATGCATTTGGTGGCCATGGCGCGCGCGGCGGGCATCATACTCAACTGGGACGACTTCGACGACGTCTCCGCCATCGTCCCGCTGCTTATCCGCGTTTACCCCAACGGCCAGGCGGACGTGAACCATTTTGCCGCGGCGGGCGGGCTGCCCTTCGTCATCCGCGAACTGCTGGACGCGGGTTTGCTGCACGACGACGTGGATACGGTGGTCGGGCACGGCATGAGGGCTTACACGCAAGAGCCGTTTTTAATCGAAGGCCGTCTGAAATGGCAGGACGCGGTAGCCGAAAGCCGCGACACCGAAGTCCTGCGCCCCGCATCCGCGCCCTTCTCGCCCGACGGCGGCCTGCGCCTGATAAAGGGCAACATCGGGCGCGGCGTAATAAAAGTCTCCGCCGTCAAAGACCACTGCCGCATCATCGAAGCCCCGGCCATCGTGTTCGACGACCAAAAAGAAGTGCTGGCCGCCTTCGAACGCGGCGAACTGGAACGCGATTTCGTCTGCGTCGTCCGCTTCCAAGGCCCGCGCGCCAACGGCATGCCCGAACTGCACAAACTCACGCCGCCCCTGGCCATCCTGCAAGACAGGGGCTTCCAAGTCGCGCTGGTAACCGACGGGCGCATGTCGGGCGCGTCGGGCAAAGTCCCCGCCGCCATCCACATGTCGCCCGAAACCCTGCTCGGCGGCGGCATAGGCAAAATCCGCACCGGCGACATCATCCGCTTCAACTCCCACACCGGCGAACTGGCCGCGCTGGTGGACGAAGCCGAATGGGACGGGCGCGAAACCGCCGCTGCCGATTTGAGCGGCAACCGGCACGGCATCGGCCGCGAACTTTTCGCCGGTTTCCGCAGCATCACCGGCAGCGCGGAAACGGGCGCGATGAGCTTGGGCGGGGATTTCGGCTGAACGCTTTACCTGCCCCGTGCAAAAACCTTGCAATACAACCGCAGGCGGCAAAATACATCCGCCGCCCGCACCGACCGATAAGGAAACCGAAATGACACCGCGCAAAATCCTGACCGCCGGCCCCGTCGTCCCCGTCATCGCCATCGACGACCCGCAAACCGCGGTCGGACTGGCGCAGGCACTGCTGGACGGCGGCATCCGCGTACTCGAAATCACCCTGCGCACGCCCGCCGCCGTCGAAGCCATCCGCCGCATCAAGCGCGAAGTACCGGCCGCCGTCGTCGGCGCGGGCACCGTCATCAACGCCGCCCAACTCAAAGCCGTAACCGAAGCGGGCGCGATGTTCGCCATCAGCCCCGGCATCAATATGCCCTTCGCCCAAGCGGCGGAGGCGGCCGACATCCCCGTCATCCCCGGCGTTTCCGGCGCGGGCGAACTCATGCTGGCACTCGAACACGGCTTCGACACCGTCAAACTCTTTCCGGCCGAAGCCGTCGGCGGCATCAAAATGCTCAAAGCCCTGCACGGCCCCTTCCCCCAAGTGCGCTTCTGCCCCACCGGCGGCATAGTCCCTGCCGCCGCGCCCGACTATCTGGCGCAGCCGAACGTGCTCTGCGTCGGCGGTTCGTGGCTCACCCCCGCGCAACTGGTCGCCGAAAAAAACTGGCGCGCCATTACCGAACTGGCCGAACAGTCCGCCCGACTGAAGCCCGCCGGCCACGCCCGCTAAGCCGCCGACTAGGAAAATGATGCACCGCCCGCCCTTCCTGCTGCCGTTAGTGCCGCTTCCGAGCCGTACGCCGCGTATTGTTCGGCAGTACCCGACGTATCATGCGCATGCGTCAATGATTGCGGAGCAGACAAAAAAGCTGCCCGAATACACATTCAGGCAGCTTTTTAGCCATTCGGCCAGATCAATAATCCAATTCGCCGCTTGCGCGTTTGGCTTTGAAATCGCGGGTTTCCTTAACGATAACGCCCGATAGCAACAACAGCGCGATCAAATTGGGTATGGCCATCAAACCATTAAATATATCGGCCAGCAGCCACACAATATCCAAACCCACAATCGCGCCGACCATGACACTGGCGACATACAGCACGCGGTAAAGCGGGATAAAGCGGTCGCCGAACAAATAAGTGCCGCATTTCTCGCCATAATAACACCAGCCCAGAATAGTCGAATAAGCGAAGAAAATCAGGCCTATGGTAACAACCCAGCCGCCGAAGCCCGGCAACATGTCGTTAAAAGTCTGCGTGGTCAGGGCCGCGCCGTTCAATTGAGGGACGGTAAAACCGCCGTCCGCCCCCAAAAGCCCCATCACCAACACAATGCCCGTAATCGAACAAACGACAATAGTGTCAAGGAACGTGCCGGTCATAGACACCAGGGCCTGCCTTACGGGATGGTCGGTTTTGGCGGCGGCGGCGGCAATCGGCGCAGAACCCATGCCCGCCTCATTGGAAAACACACCCCGCGCCACACCGTAGCGGATAACCGTGCCTATCGCGCCGCCGGCTATCGCCTGTCCGGTAAACGCATCCTGAAAAATCAGCTTGACGGCGGGAAACACCAAATCCAAATGCATTAGGATAATGACCAGCCCGCCCAACACATAAAGGATGGCCATAAAGGGGACGATGACCGAACTGACTTTGGAAATACTTTGAATACCGCCCAATACCACGATGGCGGTTATCAGCGTGAGAACCGAGCCGGTAACCCAGGTCTCCACCGCAAAACTGCTCAAAACGGCCTTGGCCACCGAATTGGCCTGCACGCTGCTGCCGATGCCGAAAGAAGCAATCACGCCAAACAGCGCGAACGTCAGCGCCAGCCATTTCCATTTTTTGCCCAAACCGTTTTCAATATAGTACATGGGGCCGCCCGACATCTCGCCTTTGGCGTTGGTAATGCGGTATTTTACCGACAACACGCCCTCGCCGTACTTCGTGGCCATGCCGAAAATGGCGCTCATCCACATCCAAAACACCGCGCCCGGCCCGCCGGAAACCACCGCCGTGGCCACACCGGCAATATTACCCGTCCCGATTGTGGCGGACAGGGCGGTCATCAATGCACCAAAATGCGAAACGTCGCCTTCGTGTTCCTTGCCGTCCTCCTGTTTCGGATGAGGCAGGAAGGCCTGTTTCAAGGCATAGGTCAGCATACTGAACTGCAGCCCGCGCAAAAGCAGGGTCAGGATAATGCCGGTACCCACCAGCAACACCAGCATGGCGGGACCCCAAACGATATCGCCCAGATCTTTTAAAAATTGAATAAATTTCTCCATGGTAGACCTCCTAAATTGTTTACAATTCGGGTGTCGGTGCATTTCAGCATAAAATGTAAATTTGTGCAAGAAAAACAAAGCAGGCCGTCCGGGAAACTTTCAGACGGCCCGCACATGTGGTTTTACCGTTCAAACGGCTTTTTGACTTTCGGCAGCAAATATTTGACGGCAACGGCGGCAGCCAACGATACCAGCAGCGCGCCGGCAGCAAACAGGGGCGTGGCATGTTTGCTGGGGAAGGATGACGAAGGAGGATGCCCGAGAAAGTTTGTGCCTATGCCGAGCATGAAGGGGCGCGGATGATGAAATCCTTTTCGAACCAAATAAGTGATTAACATTGCTGTGGCGATGCAGCAAAAAATGCCCAGCCATACCTGCCGGTTGCGGCGGTGGCGCAGCAGGTAAACGGCCAGGCCGGCAAACATGACGGCCACCAGCGCTTCGGCGGCAAATTCGGCCGCATCCAGCATCAACGGATGGTCGTCGGTTTCTGCATTAATCAATAGGAATAAACGGGTGTTCCAGTCCGATAGCGTTTCCGTCATGTGTCTTTACTTGTTTTATTTATAAAAACCGCCTGTCGAAACAGGCGGCATGATTATATAGCAGATTAATCATTCCAAATATATCGGATTGACTTCCGCCATGGCCGGTTGAGGGAATTTCAACGTCCCAGCATGCGCGGCAGGATATTGCGGCCTCGCAGGCGGTGTACCGCGACCATGGCGATATGCCCCGCTGCCAGCGCAAACAGCAGCCAGCCGGTTTTGCCGTGTATATTGTTGCCCAAATTGGCCATCCATTCGATTTTTTCTGCAGAACCCTGCATTACTTCCACGCCGAAGACTTTAAGCGGCCCCCTGCCGCTGCCGTATTGGCGGATCATGCCGATTAACGGCACGGCCAGCATCAGTATATACAATGCCAGGTGGCCGAGTTTTACCGCGACATTGTCGGCGGGAGGCCGTTTGCCCAGATGGGCGGCCGCCCACAATATGCGTAATACTATCAGCACCATCAGGATGAAGCCTATGGATTTGTGGATGCCGTAAAGTTGTCCGACCCATTCGTGCTGTTGGATGTCGAATTTCTTCCACAGGGCGATGGTGGCCAATATGGCGGCAAAGGCGGCGGCCATCAGCCAGTGCAGCAGTCGGCTGATTGTGCCGTAATGTTGGTGGGTATCCGGTTTCATCGTTGTTCCTTATGTTGCATGGTTTTTGTTTTTTGCCGAAGCAGCCGTTGTTATATCCAAAATTCAATATAGTTTCGACAGTCTCGAATAAGCGGCGCGAGTTTAAAGAAAGCCTGCCTGTTTATAAATAGCGTTTTATCGGGAATAAGGTTTCTTATATGGAAACATCCTTTTAAATTATTGGGTTAATAATTCTCTATTTACTGATTTTAACGGCGGTCTGTCGCAATTTAACCTCATTCCCACCTTTTCCTCCGGCCTGAATTATGCGGTTTTGCCGCCGTTGCGGTGTGATTCGGTAAAATGACGACCCGAATCTGTT
>CAUVCE010000045.1:0-12853 GCA_963550425.1 uncultured Neisseria sp. | reverse complement strand
TTGGTTCGCGAACATTTCGACCTGCGCCCCAAAGGCATCGTCCAAATGCTCGACCTCTTGCGCCCGATTTACAGCAAATCCGCCGCTTACGGCCATTTCGGCCGCGAAGAGCCCGAATTTACTTGGGAGCGCACCGACAAAGCGGCCGCATTGAAAGCGGCAGCGGGACTGTAGGCATCCCGATATAGTAAGGCCGTCCGAAGGTATTTGGGCGGCCATTATGTTAAGATTGCACTTCCTACAACCCACTACATGGAAGACACTATGGAACTTGTCTTTATCCGTCACGGCCAAAGCGAATGGAACGCCAAAAACCTGTTTACCGGCTGGCGCGATGTAAACTTGAGCGAAAAAGGCATTGCCGAAGCACAAGCTGCCGGACGCAGGCTGAAAGAAAAAGGCTGCCTATTCGATATCGCCTTTACCTCCGTGCTTACCCGCGCCATCAAAACCTGCAACATCGTTTTGGAAGAATCCGGGCAACTGTGGGTTCCGCAAATAAAGACATGGCGGCTGAACGAACGCCACTACGGCCAACTGCAGGGATTGGACAAAAAACAGACTGCCGAAAAATACGGCGACGAACAAGTACATATTTGGCGGCGCAGTTACGATACCCTGCCGCCGCTGCTTGACCCGCAGGACGAATTTTCCGCCCGCAACGACCGCCGTTACGCCCATCTGCCGTCAGACGTAATACCTGATGGCGAAAACCTTAAAGTTACCCTCGAACGCGTACTGCCGTTTTGGGAAGACCAAATCGCCCCCGCGATTTTAAGCGGCAAACGCGTTCTGGTGGCCGCCCACGGCAACAGCCTGCGCGCATTGGCCAAACACATAGAAGGCATTTCCGACCAGGAAATCATGGGATTGGAAATTCCCACAGGGCAGCCCCTGGTATATAAATTAGACGGACGCCTAAACGTGTTGGATAAATTTTATCTTTAAAAAACAAAAGCGCACATTATAATGTGCGCTTTTGTTTTTTAAGGTGCGGCCCTATTAAAACTGTCCGCCGGATTCGTTTACCATATAAACAACGGCCGCTTTTACCTCATCGTCCGTCAAAGCAGGATTACCGCCTTTGGCTGGCATCATGCCCTTGTTGGTGAAACCTTCGATGGCATGTTTAAACAAAGTCTCTTTGCCTTTTGCAATACGCGGAGCCCAATCTTCCTTATTGGTCAGCCTGGGCGTATCGGGAATGGCGGAGTTGGCCGAATGACAACCGGAACACAAGCCGTCAAACACCTTTTTGCCTTCTGCCGAAACATCGGCGGAAGCGGCAGGCGCGGGGGCGGCATCGGGTTTGGGCTGTTGTTCCGCAGCAGGGGAGGAAGCGGCTTGTGCGGCGGCAGCTTCAGCAGCAGCTTTGGCTTTGCGTTCCTCTTCCGCTTTCAGGGCGGCTGCCTTCCGTGCTTCTTCAGCCTCAATGGCGGCGGCAGCGGCGGCCTTTTTACCCAATACATTTTCGGTATCGGTTTTCAATGCCTTGCCGTCTTTGTGCGACAAGCCCCAAACATAGGCGGTCAAAATATAAATTTTGTCTTCATCCAAAAAGCCCTCCCAAGCCGGCATTTGATTGTGCCGCCCGTTGGTGATGGTTTCCATAACCGCTTTTTGCGTGCCGCCCCACAACCACACGTCATCGGTCAGGTTCGGCCCCAAACCGCGAATACCCTGCCCCTTGTCGCCATGGCAGGTGAAGCATTTGGCGGGTTCGCCGTGGAACAGTGCCCTGCCGCGCAAGGCTCGGTCGGCATCATACAGGTTTTCAGGTTTGGATAATGACAAAACGTAATGTGCAACGTCGCGCACGCCTTCTTCGCCCAAAGCCGGCCCCCATGCCTTCATCGTGGCGGTGCGGCCTTTGGCAATGGTTTCACGTATTTGCTCGGGGGTGCCGCCGAATAGCCAGTCGTCATCTGTCAGATTGGGGAAACCTTTCGCGCCTTGTGCGTCAGAACCGTGGCACTGAATGCAATAAGTGTCGAAGAAGTTTTTGCCCATGCTGGTGACTTTGGGGTCGTGGGCGATTTTCTCTATCGGCTTTTTGGTATATTGCGCATACAGTTGGCTGTATTGGTCTTCGGCCTGCCTTACTTCTTTTTGATAGGCATTGGTGCTGGTCCATTCAAAAACGCCCTTATAGTCCCCCATGCCTGGATAAACCACCAAATAGCCTATGCCGAATATCCAACACAGCAGGTATAGGTAAAACCACCAGCGGGGCAGCGGGTTGTTGTATTCGGAGATTCCGTCCCAATCGTGTCCGGTGGTTTTGACTTCTCCGCCGTCTTTGGGCGGCTTGACCACGTTTTGCGACAAAACCAGCCACAATAAGCCGATATAGCTCAGCACGACTATGCCGGCAATATAGTAATTCCAAAAATTACTGGTGAAATGTGAAGTTGTGTTCATTGTTTCGCTCCGTCCGCAGCATTATCGGCGGTATGGCTACCGCCGGCGTGCGGGGTATCGTCGTCTTCGATGATGCTGCGGGAAACTTCGTCATAGTTTTTTTTGTTGCGCTTGTTCATCACGATATACAGTACCAGCATAAAGCTGACAAATACCCAAACCGTAAACAAAATACGCACTCCGTTGGCATCCATGATGCTTACCTTTTGTTTTTCAAGGCCAAACCCAAACCCTGCAGATAGGCGACTACCGCGTCCAGCTCGGATTTGTCTTTCAATTCCTCAGGGGCTTTGGCGATTTCTTCATCGGTATAGGGCGTCCCCAATGTCTGTAGGCCTTTCATGTGGCGGATAACTTGCTCGGAATCGACTTTGTTGCGGGCAAGCCACGGGAAGGCGGGCATGTTGGATTCCAATACCACCGAACGGGGATTCAGCAGGTGCCTGCGGTGCCAGTCATCGGTATAACGGCCGCCCACGCGCGCCAAATCGGGGCCGGTGCGTTTGGAACCCCATTGGAAGGGACGGTCGTAAACAGATTCCCCGGCTACAGAGTAATGGCCGTAGCGTTCGGTCTCGGCACGGAACGGGCGTATCATCTGCGAGTGGCAGTTGTAACAGCCTTCCCGGACATAGATGTCGCGTCCGGCCACCTGAAGGGCGTTATAGGGTTTTACGCCCGCTATGGGCCGGTTTACCGCCGGCGAGAAAAACAGCGGCACAACTTCAATCAGCAGGCCCACGCTTATCACCAGAAAGGTAAACACGATTAATACGCCGACTTTTTCTTCGGCCAATTGTTGTAATTTCATTTTGGTAGCCCTGTATGGTTAGTGGTGTACTGCCTCGGAAACCACGGGAATTTCGGCATCGGCCGGCCGTCCACCCGCAATGGTGCGGCAGACGTTGTAAGCCATCAGGCACATGCCCGACAGATAAAACATGCCGCCTGAAAAACGGATTACATAGTATTTCATGCTTTCCTTAACCGATTCGACAAAGGCGAAAGTCAATGTTCCGTCTTCGGTGAAGGCGCGCCACATCAGCCCCTGCATGACGCCGGCCACCCACATGGACGAGATGTAAAGCACGACGCCTATGGTGGCGAGCCAGAAATGCCATTCTATCAGTTTGGTACTGTACATTTTTTCCTGGCCGAAAACGCGCGGTATGATGTAGTAGACGGAACCGATGGTAACGAAACCCACCCAGCCTAAAGCGCCGGCATGGACATGGCCGACCGTCCAATCGGTATAGTGGCTTAATGCGTTTACGGTTTTAATCGACATCATCGGGCCTTCGAAGGTGGACATGCCGTAGAAGGACAAGGAAACGATCAGGAATTTCAAAATCGGGTCGGTACGCAGTTTGTGCCATGCGCCCGACAGGGTCATGATGCCGTTGATCATGCCGCCCCAAGACGGCGCGAACAGGATTATGGACAACACCATGCCCAAGGATTGCGTCCAATCGGGCAGTGCGGTGTAATGCAGGTGGTGGGGGCCTGCCCACATATAGGTAAAGATTAATGCCCAGAAGTGGACGACGGACAGGCGGTAGGAATAAATCGGGCGTTCGGCCTGTTTGGGGACGAAATAGTACATCATGCCTAAAAAGCCGGCGGTCAGGAAGAAGCCCACGGCGTTGTGGCCGTACCACCATTGCACCATGGCGTCGATTGCGCCCGAATAGACGGGATAGGATTTCATCAGGCCGACCGGCAGGCTGAGGTTGTTTACGACATGCAGCAGGCCGACTGCCAAAATAAAGCCGCCGTAAAACCAGTTGGCCACATAGATGTGCCTGATTTTACGCTTGGCGATGGTGCCGAAGAAGACTATGCCGTAAGCCAGCCATACCAATAATATCAGGATGTCTATCGGCCACTCGAGTTCCGCATATTCTTTGCCTTGGGTCCAACCCATCGGCAGGGTAACGGCGGCGGCAACGATGACGAGCTGCCAGCCCCAAAAGGTGAAGGCGGGCAGCCAGCCGCCGAACAGGCGGGTGTTGCAGGTGCGTTGCACGACATAATATGACGTGCCGATAAGGCCGCAGCCGCCAAAGGCGAAAATGACGGCGTTGGTGTGCAGCGGGCGGATACGGCCGAAGTGGAATATCGGGCCGTATTCGGACAGGTTGAGTTGCGGCCAGTACAGTTGTGCCGCCGCAATCACGCCGACAAGCATGCCGACTATCCCCCACACCACGGTCATGACGGCAAACTGCCGCACAACTTTGTAGTTGTAAGTTTGTGTTTCCATTAGGGTCTCCATTTATCACGGAAAATCGTTATCGGTTATTTCGTAGTAGGTTAAATTTAAAACGCTACAGCGTCGGCCGCTGCCTTGCCCTGTTTTCTATTAACCCGCTATAAAACCGTTTCTGTCGGGGGCATTTGTCTTGGCAAGTGCCAATGCGGCTGCCATAATCAAGCGGTTGCGGCAGGTAAAGGGGCTGTTTGGGACTATCGGCAGCGGAGGATATTGAAGCATCTGCAAAATGCGGTTTTCCCTTGCACTTTCATTTTTGGAAAAATTCCTGTTTGGAAAGTCTGTTGCCAACAGTTGCCGGTTGGGTTATGTTTCCTTACACCGAGTACACTTTTCTTAACAATAATTCCCACATGTTTTTGAAGGTTAAAGATTTTAATCAAGTCACTATTTGACTTCAATCAAGTTATCCCCTTCCATTGTATAAATCTATTTGGATATTGAGTTTATCTTATGATTAGTTATACGGTTACACCCGAACCGCGCGCGCATTATTGGCATGTCGAGCTGGCTTTCGACAATTATTCCGATACGGAGGCGGTGCTGGAGTTGGCCAATTGGGTGCCGGGAAGTTATATGATACGCGACCTTTCGCGCCATATTGTCGAGATTTCCGCACGATGCAACGGGTCTCCCGCCGGTTTGACTCAGACGGCCAAGAATGTTTGGCATACCGCGCCTTTGGCCGGCCGCTGGCAGATCCGTTATACTGTTTATGCGTATGATTTGTCTGTCCGTACTTCTTTTTTGACTGCCGAACGGGGTTTTTTCGATGGAGCTTGCCTGTTTTTTGCGGTGAAGGGACGCTTGGATGAGGCGCAATGGCTGCAGTTGGACAAGTTGCCGCCCGATTGGAAGGTTGCGACTTCTTTGAAGCGCACCGGCGGCAATATGACTTTTTTGGCCGATTCTTATTATGGGCTGATCGACCATCCGGTCGAGATGGGGCATATCGAGATGTTGGCGTTTGAGGCCGAAGGCATACGTCATGCCGTCGCGTTAAGCGGACACTATGCGGATTTCGACCGTGAAAGGCTGTGCCGCGATTTGGCGGCAATCTGTCGGACGCAGTTGCGGATGTTTTCCTCTCCCGCGCCGTTTCGCGAATATCTGTTTATCCTGCATGTGGGCGATAATCTCTACGGCGGGTTGGAACACGGCGACTGTTGCGCCCTGATGGCGGATCGCGGCGCACTGCCCGCCATGGGGGTGGAAGAACCGTCAGATGCCTATGTGGAATTGCTCGGTTTGTTTTCACATGAGTATTTCCATGCTTGGAATGTCAAGTCGGTCAAACCCGCCGCCTTTATCCCGTATGCCCTGGACAGTGAGTGCTACACCGAGTTGCTTTGGGCCTTTGAGGGAATTACTTCGTATTATGATGATTGGTTTTTGCTGCGCGCCGGCGTGATCGGTATGGAGAAATATCTCGATTTGCTGGCGCGGAATGTTACCGCCGTGCAGCAGGGAAAAGGCCGTTTGAGGCAGACTTTGGCCGAATCGAGTTTTTCCGCATGGCATAAGTTCTACAAACAGGACGAAAATGCTTCCAATGCCATCGCCAGTTATTATAGGCAGGGCGCGCTGGCCGCTCTGTGTTTGGATTTGACCATCCGCCAAAGGTCGGCCGGACGTTGTTCGCTCGATGATGTGATGCGAAGGCTCTATGCCGATTGGCGCAGAAATCAGGAAGGTATCGGCGAGGGACAATGGCAGTCGCTTTGCCAGGAAATCACGGGTTTGGATTTGGCCGATTTCTTTCAGACGGCTTTGTACAGTACGCAATCCCTGCCTTTGGAGTCTTGTTTGGCCTTTGCCGGCATAAGGCTCACTTGGGCGCATTTGGGGGCGGGCAAGGGCGGCTATATGAAGGAAGTACCCGCACGGCTGCCGATATTGGGCGATTTCGGCGCGCGTTTCAAGCAATATGCCGACCATGCGGTCATTACGCACGTTGCCAACGGGGGCAGTGCGGAAAACGCCGGCCTTTGCCCGCAGGACAAGGTTGTCGCGGTAAACGGTTATGCCTGTACCCGTTTGGAGGAGGATATGGGGAGGCTTGCGCCTTATGATTGCGCCGAACTGCATTATTTCCGGCAGGGCGTCCTTAGGCAGGCCGTGCTGACCATGCAGGCTTCGGAAGCCGATACCGCTTTTTTGACGGTGGTTGATTTTGAAAAGTGCAATACCTGGCTGCGCTGTTTGGGATTCGGCAGCCAAGCCGTCTGAATTTCTTTGGTATTTTTTTTTTAACATGCGACTTTAAGGAGTATCGATGGCTATTTTGAAACTGGCCGACCGGCTTTATGTTTCCCCCCAGCTTACCCGCGAGGATGTTGCCGAGGCTGCGGCGATGGGTATTGGGAGCGTCATCTGCAACCGTCCGGACGGTGAGGAGGAGGGGCAGCCTTCCTTTGCGCAACTGCAGCAATGGTTAAACGAGGCCGGCATAAGGGAAAGCCGCCACCAGCCGGTAACCGCCCCCGCCATCAACGGCAACGATGTTGCGGAATTTCAAAACCTGCTGGCTTTGTCGGCCAAGCCGGTATTGGCTTTCTGCCGCACGGGTACGCGCAGTTCGCTGTTATGGGCTTTCGGCCAGGTTCGCCAAGGCAGGGATGCGGCCGAAGTGATTGCGGCCGCAAAAGCAGCCGGCGTGGATTTGTCCAATTTCGCCCAACGGCTGCAAAATGCCGCCAAAGGCGGTTTGGGCTAGGCAGGGGAGGGCGCGCCGCCGGCTTGGCTATTTTTGGAAACAGGCCTCATACAGGGGCAGCAGCCCGCGTATGGTTTGTGCAATCCATGCCGCGCAATCGGTCTTTGCCAGTTCGGCGCGTTCCACTTGTTTGCCGATGCGGAAAAAGTCGTCTTCACCCGTCAGGCGCGGTTCGCCCGCCTGCGCCACGGTTTGGTAATCCGCATATTCGCCCTCGCCGCCGTGCCAGATGGCGAAATCGGCATAGGCCGCGTTGTCCAAAACATCCAGCCACCGGTTGTATTGCGGCAGGGCAATCGGCGAAATGCGCGCTTTGTAGCAATGCCAGTCCAAGCTGACGCTCAATCGGCGCCGGTTGAGCAATACCGACAAAATCGCCGCCGCATCGCTGTATTGCGCGTATTTGAAATAGGCGAAAAAATGCGCCCTGACTTGCCAGCCGTTGCACCAGCGTTCGATGTGCGGCGCGGCAAAGGGTTCGCCCAATCCGCGCGATACCTGCAATATCAGGCTTTGCCAGTCCCGCCACGCCGCCTTATAGTCGGCTTTGATTTGCGGTATGGTCTCGGGTTGGTATTTCTTTAGCTGGGAAAATTGGTAAAACGGGATGTCGAACAGGTCGCAATGGCGTTCGGTCAGCATGGGGCATCCTTACAGGGGTTATTTGAAGCGGTTGTGTTTGTCGCTCAGGTATATCAGCATTATCCATAACAGGCAGCCGTACATCACCAACATGCTGACGGTAAAGAAAACGTGTTGCCGGTGCGTCATCGGCAGCAGCGGGCAGCGGCTTCCTTCGCAGCCGGGTTGGGTTTGTACGCCGATTTTTCGCGACAACAGGTAGTCCGCCAATAACACCCAAAGGGGCTTTTTGTAAAGGTTGTATTGTTTTTTCAGCCATTCGCGCATATCGGGGGGCTTCCTATAAAACGGCAGGCCGTCTGAAAAGCGGAAAAGTTTTTTCAGACGGCCAGCAGGCCTTTACAGAGTGGTATCCAATGCGGATGAAATATCCGCCCAAATATCTTCCACGTCTTCGATGCCGATGGAGAAACGCAGCAGGCCGACCCTGATGCCGAGCTGCATCTTCACATCATGCGGCACGCCGCTGTGCGACTGGCTGTAACAGTGGTTTACCAAACTTTCCACGCCGCCCAGGCTGGAAGCCATCGTAACCAGCTTCATGTTTTTAATCACACTGTTTGCGGCTTCGCGGCTGTCGTTTTTCAGATACAGCGTGACCACGCCGCCGCAGCCTTTGGCCATCTGCCGTTGCGCCAGTGCGTGATGTTCGTGCGACGGCAGGCCGGGGTAGAACACCTTTTCCACGGCGGGGTGGTTTTCCAGGCGGCGGGCGATTTCCAGCGCGTTTTCGCAGTGCCGCCGCATCCTCAGGGCAAGGGTTTTAATTCCGCGCAACACCAGCGCGCAATCCATGGGGCCGGCCACGCCGCCGGTGTTCACCATCATATTTTGCATGGGTTTGGCCAGCTTCTCGTCCTTCACGACGACCACGCCCATCAAAACGTCCGAGTGTCCGCACAAATATTTGGTGGCCGAATGGAAAACGATGTCGCAGCCCATGTCCAGCGGCTGTTGCAGATAGGGCGTGGCAAAAGTATTGTCTATGCCGGCCAGCGCGCCCGCCGCTTTGGCCTTGGCCGCCAGCGCGGCGATGTCCACCAGCCGCAAAAGCGGGTTGGACGGCGTTTCCAGCCACACGAGCTTCACGTTTTGATTTTCCGCCAACGCGCGGTCGAGGTTGGCGGGGTCGGTCAAATCGGCGAACACGACGTTCACCCCCCAAGGCGCGTAAACTTCGGTCAGCAAATCGTAGCTGCCGCCGTAGATGTCGCAGACGGCGACGACGGTGTCGCCCGGCCGCAAAAAAGTGCGGAACACGCAGTCTATGCCCGCCATGCCGCTGCCGAAGGCAAAGCCCGCCGCGCCGTGTTCCAGCGCGGCCACCGTGTCTTCCAGCACCTTGCGCGTCGGATTGCTCAAACGGGCGTAGCGGAAGGGAATCTGTTCGCCGATTTCCTTCATGGCGAACATCGAATTCTGATAAATCGGCGGCATGATGGCGCGGTTGTGCTCGTCGGGGTTGTAGGCGGTATGGATGGCTTGGGTGTCGAAACGGTATTTCATCGGATTTCCCTTTCAGTGGAAACCGCGCCGTTTTTGGCGGCAGGGTTTGGCTTCATACAGAACCGGACGGGTTGTACCCCTTCCGGATAAGCCCTGATTCTACCGCCCTGAAAGGCGGGTGTTCAACCGTTGGGGAGATTAATGCGGTAAAGGTAATAAGCCTGCCCCAACAACGCTTCCACCAGCGCCATATCCATGGCGGATCTGGCTGATGCTTTGCCGGTCGGGGTTTTGGCCGGGCGAAGGGGCGTCCACGCGCTGACGCTTTGGGGGATAACCAACGCGGCAAACCAGCCGGCTTGAGTGATTCCCAAATGTCGGCCGTCATCGGTAATCCTGACTCCATGAGCATGCAAACTGCTTGGCCGATGACCGATGACGGCCAAAAAATCAGGGTTGCCGTTCCAACCAGTCGTCACGGGTTTGTTTGGCTTGGGCAAAATAGCGGTAAAGGCCTTCCGCATCATTGTTTTGCAGCATTTCCGCCACACGGGCCAGTTGTGCCTGCTGGCCGGCGACAAGCCGTTTCAGACTGTCGCTGTTGGCCAGGCAAATATCCGTCCAAACAGCCGGATGGCTGGATGCGATACGGGTGAAGTCGCGAAAGCCGCTGGCGGCAAAATCAAGATAAGTCGCCCCGTCCGGGTGTTCGGCAATCTGGCGGACATAGGCGAAGGCCAACACATGAGGCAGATGCGAGACGGCGGCGAAGACGGCATCGTGTTCGGTGGCGGGCATCAGATGAACGTCCGCACCCACTGCCCGCCAAAGCCCGCCGACCAATGCCAAAGCCCGATTGTCTTGTTCGCCGTGCGGGCAGATGACCAGCCTGCGGCCTTCATACAGCCCGAATTGGGCGGCTGTCGCGCCGCTGCGGTCCGAACCGGCAATCGGGTGTGCCGCCACACAGCGCGGCAGGTGTTGCGGCAGGCATTCGGAAAAGGCGGCCAGTGCCGACTGCTTGGTGCTGCCGACATCGCTGACAACCGCATCGGGAGACAGGAACGGCGCGGCCGCGCGGCAGACGGCGGGCAGGGTGGCGACGGGGGTGGCAACCAATACCAAGTCTGCCCCTTCTATGCTTTCGGCATTTATTTCGGCGTGCGCGCTGTCTATGACTTTGCGTTCCAATGCGCGGGCAAGGTTTTCGGCATCCGTATCGATACCGGCCACATGGCGCACCAATCCCAGCTTTTTAAGGTCCAATGCGAATGAGCCGCCTATCAGGCCGACACCGATCAGGCTCAGGCGGTTTAACGGGGCGGTCATGGCCGGCCGTGCCAGGCGGCTAAAAACTCTCGCCAATGCGCCGCTTCAGACTGGGTTTGCAGATAGGTTTTCAGCCGGCGGATTTCCTGTTCGTATTCGTCGGCATCCAGCGCGCCGCTCATCAGGCGGAAACGCAGGTACATCAGATAGGTGTTGGCGGCATCGGTTTCGCAGTAGTCGCGGATTTCCTTCAAACGGCCTGCCTGATAGGCCTCCCAAACCTTGCCGCCGTCCATGCCCAATTTGCCGGGGAAGCCGCATAATTTGGCCATGTCGTCCAGCGGCACGGCGGCGCGCGACTGGTAGAGGGACAGCAAGTCCATCAGGTCGCAATGGCGGCTGTGGTAGCGGCTGATGTAGTTGTTCCATTTGAAATCGCGGCTGTCGCCGAAATCGCCCTCGCCGGTATCCCAGTAACGGGCGGCCTCTATGCCGTGTATCAGGGCGCGGTAGTGCAGCACGGGCAGGTCGAAGCCGCCGCCGTTCCAACTGACCAGTTGCGGCGTGTGGTTTTCCACCAGTTCGAAAAATTTGGCGATGACGGTTTCTTCGCCGTCTTCCAGGCCGCCTATCGTGCCGACATGGATTTTGTCCTGCCCCCAGCGCATACAGCAGGAAATGGCCACCACGCGCTGCAGGTGGTGCTGCATGAAGTCGCTGCCGGTTTTGGCGCGGCGTTTCTGTTGGGCGAAGGCTGCAGCATCGGCATCGGAAACGTCTTGTGGCAGGCCGTATAGCAGGCGGATGCCGCTGATGTCGGGGATGGTTTCGATATCGAAGGCGAGTATCGGCGTCATGATGGTTGTTTCCTTTTGCGCGAAATGAGTGGATTGTGCAATAAGCCGCGACTTTTGTCATGCAAATTGCTTGGTGGTAAAGGGGTTTTTTCGGCATAATAACCGACAATCCGATAATATTTTTGTTTATCTTAATTAATCTGCCAGATACGGTTATTTTCCGTATTTCGAACAATTTCGGATATTTTCGGATGCAACGCCCTTTGGGGCGGGGTTTCAAACGATAAGGAATTTTAATGAAGAAATCTTTTACCGCCGTTGCCGTTGCCGCCCTGCTGGCGCTTTGCGCCTGCGGCCAAAATCAAATCAACAACGGCAACACCGCGCAAGCCGCCACGCCCGCCCCGTCTGCGGATGCGGAAAAAACCATACGCGCCAAATTGGAAAAAGTTTATGCGGAACAAAAGCTGAAGGTTCTGGCCGTCTATCCCACGCCGGTAAGCGGCCTTTATGAAGTCGTGTTGAGCGGCAAACAGGTGATTTATACCGATGCCAAAGCCGATTATATGATTGTGGGCGACTTTATCGACATCAATAGCCGCAAAAGCCTGACCGATGAGCGCAATGCCGATTTGAGCAAGGTGGACTTTGACAGTCTGCCGCTGGAAATGGCCATTAAGGAGGTGCGCGGCAACGGCAAACGGGTGATAGTGGTCTTTTCCGACCCCGACTGCCCGTTCTGCAAACGTTTGGAACATGAGTTTGCCAAGATGACGGATATTACAATTTATAATTTTATGATGCCCCTTGCCTCGCTGCACCCCGATGCGGCACGCAAGGCCGAACAGATTTGGTGTCAGCCAGACCGTACCGCCGCTTGGACGAATTGGATGCGTGAGGGCAGGATGCCGCCTCAGGCCGCCCCTTGTGAAAACCCTGTTGCCGAAACGACTTCGCTTGGCGAGCAAATGGGCTTTCAAGGCACGCCCGCTCTGGTGTTCCCAAACGGGAAAACCCAATCCGGCTTTTCGCCGCTGCCCCGCTTGGAGCAGCTTATCAATGAAAATCAGGTTAAGAAATAAGTTTAAAAGATGTGGGAAAAGCCGTCCGACTGTGTTTTCGGACGGCTTTTTTGCCGGTCGGCCTATAGCGGCAGGGTAAACACGGGGTGTTTGTCGCCGTAGACTTCATCTACCCGTTTGACGCTCGGCCAGAATTTGTTTTCGCGCACGAAGGGCAGCGGGAAGACGGCTTCTTCGCGGGAGTACGGATGCGCCCATTCGCCGGTTA
>CAUVCE010000044.1:0-12977 GCA_963550425.1 uncultured Neisseria sp. | reverse complement strand
TTTTTTATATGGTTGTTGAAATTCTTTAGGTATATAGTCAGGGTTATAATACATATCGAGCCTCGCATATGGCCAGCCGATATCATGAAAAAAAACAATTGGAAAGGAATGATTATTTGATAAATTAATTAGTTCAATAGATTTGAGTTCATTATAGACCGTATACCAATTATGATCTCCATCAATCATAGCGATATCGCATGGTTCCAGTTTGGATAATACATTTAAACTTAAATCACACACCATATCGAACTTTTCATTATATTTATTTTTTAATAAATTAAAGTCAAATATAGGGAAAGGATCTATTGATGTTAATTTACAATCATTATTTTCGCAGTATGTTAAGATTTTATTAGTATTAAGCCCTCTCTCTGCTCCAATTTCAATAATATGCTTTGGGTTAATCTTATCTAGATATGGTTGTATCGCGAATTCATAAAAATTCTGCATAACTCAAAATTCCTTTTTTAATTTATTTTAAAACTATTTAATCTACCGGATATAAAAGTGCGTAACGATGCGGTTTAAATATTCTATAATACAACTTTCTTAACGGCATATTATAGTGTCTGATTTTTCTCTCCCTATCTTTTATAAAGCTTTCCATCATATCATGGAAAAATAGGCCATTTTCCTTATATAGGCCATAGTGCTTATTATATATTTTCAACATATTGTCAGATTTTTTCTGCTTGGTTGCCGTATTGCATACGGAAGACGAATCTTCTCTTTGACGATAGAAAAACAATGTTTCCGGTATTTTATAAGGTATTCCGCCATCTTTAATTATAGAAATAAACAAATCCCAATCTTCATACATCCCCAAATCGGTATCAAACCCCCCGACTTTATCGAAATGAGATTTTCTAATTAACGCGGTAATATAAATACCATTATTTAATAAGAAATCTTTCATTTTAAATTGCGGCTGCCACAATTGATTTTTCCTGCCAAAAAGTTGGACATCGCTATAAACAATAGATATTAATTCATCCTGTTCTGCAACCGACACACATTTTTTTAGATAATCCGGATGCAATTTATCATCCGAATCCAAACATACCAGATATTTCCCCGTTGCACGCCTAATCGCATTCATTCTCGCAATAATGCAATAACTGTTTTTTTGTGAAATTACAGTTAAATTAGCATGTTTTTCCTTATATCTATTAAGCACATCCAATGTATTGTCAGTAGACCCATCATCAACGGCAATAACTTCAAAATCCTGTAAAGTTTGCGCAAACAAACTATCCAATGTTTCAGGCAGGTATTTGGCAGTATTAAAACAAGGAATAATGACGGAAACCAAGGGGTTTTGTGTATTCATTTAAAGTCCTATTATTATTTTAATTGGGGAGATTTATTTCCTGATACGGGTTAATTTTTAAAATGTAGTTTATCCAATTGCCGAAACTATATTTTTTTCTTATAGATTCATCAATTTGAACATATGGTTTTTCTAAAAAATCATCCAGTGCGGCAAAATCATAACCGTCCCAAATTAAAAAATTATTCGGATGATAAAAATCATAATATTTGACTTGGGGGTTAGTCGTAATGAGTTTTTGCTGATACCCTAAGGCTTCAAAGGTGCGGAAAGATAGGCCTTTATGCTCATCAATGACAAAGTCAATTAAAACCCTTGCCTGACGCGCCCTATTAATATTTTCTTCAAAATCAATTATTTTATCAATAATTGTTATGCTATCATCATTGTATGTCTTGCGTCCGTCACCGTTCCTTTTCCAAAGAATGTTAATATCCGCCGTTTTCTTTCTTTCTTTGACATAATGGCCGAATCTGGCAATTACTGCCGCCCGGGAATCCATATGGACACCCGTAAAATAAAAGTCCAATGTCCTTTCAGGCACATTTTCCAAATTATTATCAAAATAAAAATTTGTGGCGGGCAACAGCGGATAATCCGGATTTTTTAAATCATCCGGATCAAATACATAAAATCTATCAAATTCTTTAATTAACGGATAAATGGCAGGAAATCGATGTAACCCGTCAAATTGATAATTAACCACGCCATGTTTGCTCTGCCGTTTCAGAAATCGAATGAATTCCTGGCTATATATATCGCCACTAATCAACAAAGCATAATCTAACCCGCCTGCCTGCTTAATTTTTTCATTAATATTATTTTGTAGCACCTGCCATTTGAGCTGTTTTTTTGCATAGGTATCGTTATAAACAATTTTCCGCCACTTTACTTTCAACCAGCTGCCAAATGACGGATAACGGAAACTTTCTCCATTTTCCACAATATCGATAACGTTGAATCCATGATATTTTAGATTCTCATGTATCAGTTTATACAAACCCGATACAACCGGCATACCAAACAAAATGGTTTTAGCTGTCACGCTGCATTCCTAGATAAATCTAAAGCCGTCCAAATTCTCAGACGGCCTTGCAATTTTCGATTTACTCCCCCAATACTGCAATATCCGCTACCGCGTTCATCTGCTCTGCCAACCGGTTCAGCAGGTTCAGGCGGTTTTGTTTTACGGCGGGGTCTTCAGCCATCACCATCACGCCGTCGAAGAAGGCATCGACTTGCGGTTTGACGGAAGCCAGTTCGGACAAGGCGGTCTGGAAATTGCCTTCGGCAACGGCGGCGGCAATTTTCGGCTGCAAACCTTGCGCGGCGGCGTACAGGGCTTTTTCTTCTTCCTGTTGCAGCAGGCTTTCATTGACTTCGCCCAGCGCGGCATCGGCTTTTTTCAGCAGGTTCTGCACGCGTTTGTTGGCGGCGGCGAGCGCGGAGGCTTCGGGCAGTTGTTTGAACGCGGCGACGGCTTGCAGTTTGGCGGTCAAATCGTCCAAACGGCGCGGCTGTTTGGCGAGTACGGCAGCGACGATGTCTTGCGGATAGTCGTTTTGCAACAACACGGCAAGGCGCGCCTGCATGAAGTCGGCGGTTTCAGACGGCGTTTTCTCGTTGAGCAAACCTTTGGGGAAGCTGTCGAAGGTCGTCTGAATCAGCTCGTTCACGTCCAAACCATACTGCATCAGCATCCGCAAAATACCCAAGGCAGCGCGGCGTAGGGCGTAGGGGTCTTTGTCGCCGGTCGGAATCAGACCGATGCCCCAAATGCCGACCAAGGTTTCCAGTTTGTCGGCCAGCGCAACGGCAGTAGCGACTTTGCCGTTCGGCAGATTGTCGCCGGCGAAACGCGGTTGGTAGTGTTGCTCGACGGCTTCGGCGATTTCTTCGGTTTCGCCATCCAAGCGGGCGTAGTATTTGCCCATCGTGCCTTGCAGTTCGGGAAACTCGCCGACCATTTCGGTCACCAAGTCGGCTTTCGCCAAACGCGCGGCGCGTTCGGCTGCGGCAGCGTCCGCACCCAAAGCTTTGGCGATATGGGCGGCGATGCTTTGCAGGCGTTCGATACGCTCGGCTTGCGAACCGATTTTGTTGTGGTACACCACGTTTGCCAGCTTGGGCAGGCGGCTTTCCAAAGTCGCTTTCTGGTCTTGTTTGTAGAAGAACTCGGCATCAGACAGGCGCGCACGCAAGACGCGTTCGTTGCCTTGAATGATGTGCGACGGATCTTCCGTTTGCAGGTTGGAGACCAGCAGGAAGCGGTTCATCAGCTTGCCGTTTTGGTCGAGCAGCGGGAAGTATTTTTGGTTTTGCTGCATGGTCAGAATCAGGCATTCCTGCGGCACGGCGAGGAAATGTTCTTCAAAACCGGCTTCCAATACCACAGGCCATTCGACCAATGCGGTCACTTCGTCCAACAATGCTTCATCGGCGGCAACGGTCGCGTTCAGACGGCCTGCCTGTTCGTTCAAGGCCGTCTGAATGGCGGCTTTGCGCTCGGCAAACGAAGCGACGACTTTGCCTTGCTCGCGCATTTGTGCGGCGTAGCTGTCGGCGTTTTCAATGGTGATTTCGCCGCTGGAAAGGAAGCGGTGTCCCAAGGTTTGATTGCCGCTTTGCAGGCCCAAGACGCTGACGTCCACGATGTCGCCGCCGTGCAGCACAATCAGCCCGTGAACGGGACGCACGAAGGTAAACGTGCTGCTGCCCCAACGCATCACTTTCGAAATCGGCAGTTTCTTAACCGCTTGATTGATAATGTCTTCCAAAAGTTCGCCCAACAGCTTGCCGGTTTGGATGTATTCGTAGGCGTACACATCCTGCTTGCCGTCGTGGACGATGGTCAAGTCTTCGATTTTCGCGCCTGCGCCGCGTGCGAAACCTTCCAAAGCCTTGGTCGGTGCACCGTCTTTCATAGCATTCGCCAAGGCAGGGCCTCTTTTCACGATTTTCTGATTGGCTTGAACGGCTTTGACGTTTTTGACTTGAACGGCCAAGCGGCGCGGCGAGGCGTAGGCGGTAAATTCGGCCGCGCCATCGATCAGTTGCGCTTTTTCCAAGCCTTCGGCAACAGAAGCGGCAAAGTGGTTGCCTAAATTATTCAGGGCTTTGGGAGGGAGTTCTTCGGTAAGGAGTTCGATTAAAAGGGTTTGGGTTGTCATGGGCTGTACTGTCAAATAAGTTTATAGTAGCCCGCCGTGAAACAACAAATTCACACCTTATTCAAAATCAGGCAGCGGACTGGAATTGCTTGGGCGATTTTAGCATTTTCAAGCACCCTGTAGGCCATTCAAAATCCATTTGGCTTTCATCATCGGGCGGCGGTAAAACTCCGTCAGCCCTTCACGCGGCAATGCGGGGCGGTTGGCGGATGGTTTGAGCGGGATATATTTCCGCAATACATGGGCAACCCTGATTTCCTGTATCGGCATTGCATCGATTGAGGGGAAAACATCCTTTTCAAAGTCTGAAATGATACGGGCGGCGTGATTGCCCTTCCAGCGGTGAAAATTATCGTTATGCCAGCGGCAGGCGATTGATTAAAAGGTATTCAGGGCGGCGGCTTTGCACTCTTCTTTTTCCTGTTGCTTGGCAAGGGCGGGATTAATCCCGTTTGCTACATCATTCTGTGCCCTCTGGTGCCCTTCCCGCGCCTCTGCCAGCCCTATATCGGGATATTTCCCTATCTGTAAAGTTTGCTGTTTGCCGTTGAATCTGAAGTTACAGACAAAATACTTTGTCCCGCCCCGCTTTTCAGGATTGACAACCAAAGCCAGCCCGCCGCCGTCCGAAAGGGTCTGTTTTTTGTCGGTCGGTTTCGCGTTTTTGACTTGTCTGTCGTTCAGGGTTTTAGACGGCATGGCAAACAGCCTTGTAAAAATGTTGGTGCTTTCTGATTTTTCCACACGCCAAATAGGGCGGCGGTTTCAGCGGTTTTGTTGGTGCTTTTTTAAAGCATTGTGCCATGTACCAACAAAAGCACCAACATTTTTATATTGATTCGGGTAGATTTCCATAAACGGGGATAGACAGTAAAACTGGGGGCAACAGAATGCAATATTGGATAAAACCTTTTATATACAATGGGTTTATATATAGCGTTAGACGAGATTAAACGAAAAAAACGCCTAGAATTTCTAAGCGTTTTTGTATGTTGATGCCGACAGCGAGACTTGAACTCGCACGAGCCAGGCTCACTACCCCCTCAAGATAGCGTGTCTACCAATTTCACCATGTCGGCTGTAACTGTTGTTTATTTTTGTGTATTGCCGCCACCGGATGGGGCGGCCGGTTGTGTCTGTACGGGTTTGTTTTGTTTTACGTCACTAAAATCCAAACCATGTTTGCTGGAATGGGTGGAAATATAAGTTAGTGCCAAACAAGTAGCAAAAAATATGGTGGCGGCAATGGCCGTACTGCGGCTTAGAAAGTTGGCATTACCGGCCGATCCAAAGACACCTTGCGCGCTGCCTGTGCCGCTGCCAAACGACGCACCGGCATCCGCGCCCTTGCCATGCTGCATCAGCACCAGCAGGATAATGGCCAATCCGGCAAATCCGTTCAAAATCATAATCAGGGTTTTAAATGCTTCCATACTCAGGCTTGTTCCGCAGCTTCGATAATGGCGGCAAACGAATTGTAGGACAGTGATGCGCCCCCCACCAAAGCTCCGTCCACATGGGGTACGCCGAATATGTCCGCAGCGTTGCCGGCATTGACACTGCCACCATAAAGGACGCGGATTTTAGCACCGTTGCCGCACAAAGACAAGATCTCTTTATTGATAAAAGCATGCATATCGGCGATTTGTTCCTTACTGGCGACTTTCCCCGTGCCAATGGCCCACACAGGCTCGTAGGCCACGGCAAAGCAATCTGTCTTCAAGCCCTTCAAAACCGAAAGCTGGTAGGCAACCGCTTCTTTTTCCCGACCGTCTTCCCGCTCTTTCAGGCTCTCGCCCACGCAAAGCAGCGGTATCAGGCCGACCGCCAATACGTTTTCGATTTTATGCCGCTGAATGTCGTTTTTTTCGTTGAAATAGAGGCTGCGCTCGGAATGGCCGATTAAAACCATGCCGACCCCGACATCTTTCAGCATCTCCGCCGATACTTCCCCGGTATACGCGCCGCTGCCCGGAAATCGGCTGACATCTTGGGCGCAGGTGTGGATGGCGTTGTTCAATACGATTTGGACGGCGTTATGTACCTGCGACAGGTAAACGGTGGGCGGGGCAACACCTATGCAGACTTTCCCTTTGACGGGCAGGTCGCGCAGTTTGTGCACCAAGGTGTTGTTGTTGTGCAGGCCTCCGTTCATTTTCCAGTTGCCGATAACCCATTTTTTGTCCCACATGGCTGATGCCTCCTGTTTTTCCTGCGGCGGATTGTACCCGAAATCGCAATGCCGATGTTTGGCTTTTCAAGCCCGCGGCAGGCAGTCCGCCATTGCTTCTCAGTCATAAAATCCGGCCTCGCCGTCAGGACGGGTTTTGAAACGTTTGTGCAGCCAATAGTATTGTTCGGGCATTTCGCGGACGCGCTCTTCGATAAAGTCGTTCATACGTTGGGCGTCGGCCTGCCGGTCGGATGTGGGAAAGTTTTCCCAAGCGGGGTAAAAGCGCAGTTCCACCGTCCCGTCCGCCAAACGGGTGGGAATGGCCGGAATGACTTTGGCGTTGGTCAATGAGGCAATGCGGCCCAATCCGGCAATCGTGGCCGTCTGAATACCGAAAAAACCGGCGAATACGGAATCTTTCCTGCCGAAATCCTGATCGGGCAGGTATAGAAAGGGGGCGTTGCTTTTTTTTATTTGTTTGATGACGGCCCTCAGCCCTTCGTTGCGGCCGATTAGGAAGACATTGTTGTAGCGGTGGCGGCCGTGCAGGATTTGGCGGTCCAGCATTTGGTTTTTCTGATGGGAATACATGCTGATAAGCGGCACATCTTGATTGAGCGCGTAGACGGCCAATTCGAAGGCGGTAAAATGCGGGTAAAGCAAAATGACTTTTTCGCCGTCCGCAAGCGCGTTATCGAGGATTTGCCTGTCGCGGTAAGACACCAGCCTTTTCAAACGGCCGGCGCTGCCGTACCAACACAGGCCGTATTCGGCCAACAGGATGCCCATTTGGCGGAAATGCGCCTTCAACACGCGGCGGCGTTGGCCGGCAGTCCACTCGGGGAAACATTTTTCCAAATTGATTCGGCCGATACGGCGGCGCGGCGCGGCCAGACAATAGGCCGCACTGCCGGCTGCCGCCCCGATTTTTTGGATTAGGGGGAAAGGCAGCAGCTGTATCAGGTAGAGTAAGGCAAACAGGATTCTCATTGGCTTTCCTCGCGGGACGGGTCCCGCTTTTGGTTGCGGCCGGTACGTTGGTTGAGCCGCTTTGTTTTAAAACGGCGCATTATACGGTACGGCGCGGCTTGGGCTATAATAATCGGGATATGTTCTATGCCGTTTTCAGACGGTTTTAAAAAAGGATGGATTATGACCAAACACAACCGCAGTTACGCCCGCCAAGACCGTGTGAAAGAACAAATCATGCGCGAGCTGGCCGAATTGGTGCGGCGCGGGCTGAAAGACCCGCGTGCGGGCTTTATCACCATTAACGAAGTGGAAGTTACCCGCGATTACAGCCACGCGACTGTTTACTACACCGTATTGGACGACGAAACCCGCGACATTACCGCCGAGGCGCTGGAAAACGCCAAAGGTTTTTTACGCAGCGGATTATCCAAACGCATCACCTTGTTCCGCATTCCCGAGCTGCACTTCCAATATGACGAATCTTTGGAACGCGGCATGGGTATTTCCCGGCTTATCGACCGGGTGGCGGCCGAAAAACCGGTGGAAGACTGAAATGGCGCATTTGATTTTACGCCCCTTAATCGGCCTTGAAATCGCCGGCAGGGGTCGTTTGGATTTCGGGCGGCACAAAGGCGAGGCCGTAACCCTGCTTGGCGAGCCGTCCCAACAAAACGACCACGCCCTTTATTACGATTTGCTTGACTGCCACATTTATTTCGACCGGCAGGGCATCATAGACTTCTTCGACATTCCCGAAGGCCCGTTCCTGCAAGCCGGCAACAGTGTCGAAATTTACGGCCGCGACCCCTTCGCCCTGCCTGCCGACCGGCTGTATGCCCTGCTGGCCGAACACAACGGCGGCGGCAAAATTACCGGCGACGCGCCTTATTCCTACCGCTTCAACAATATCAACACCGCCATTTGGCGCGAAACCTACGAGGAGGAAATCCGACAGTTGATGGACGAATTTCCACACGAGGCCGAACACCTGCAGGCCGAATTGCCCAAAGCCAACAATTATTGGAGCATAGGGATAGGTTCTGAAGACTGTTACCGTAAAACCCCCAAACGTTTCCTGCCCTGAAAGCCATGCCGCCCGAAATTCCCACACGGCAAGATTTGGCCGGGCTGCTCGGCTCATGGCGGCTGGAAGGGCTGATGCCCGATTATGCGACCTTAAACGACCTGAATTTGTGCGTATCGGGTATGCTAACCGCGCCAACCGCCGTCAAACGCGCCATCGGGCGTATAACCGGAAATACCGGCAGCCTTGCGCCCAAACGAAATGCCGCGGACAGCCCCGACCCCTATATCGATGCGGCAACAGGCGTATTAAAAAACAAACTCGGAATACGAAACGCCGCCGATTTGGAACAGGCCGAATGCAACCTGTCCCTGATTCGCGCCTTGTCATTCGCCCGCCGGCCCGTACCCCGCTTCGATTTGCCCTGCCTGCTGGCCATACACCGCCAACTGTTCGGCGACCTTTACGCATGGGCCGGGCAAATCCGCACTGTGGACATTGCCAAAGGGCAAAGCCTTTTTGCCCATTTCGCCCACATCGAAACTTATTTGAACAAGATATTGCACCCGCTGGCAAAAGGACGGCTGCCTTATGGCGAACCTGCCGCCTTTGCCGAACAGGCTGCCTATTATTTGGGCGAAATCAATGCCGCCCACCCTTTCCGCGAAGGCAACGGCCGCACCATGCGCGAATTTGTCGGGCGGTTGGCAAGACAATGCGGCTACCGCATCGCTTGGGAAAATATCGGCCGCACCGCCATGACTGACGCGTCCATCCGTTCTTTCGGCAGCGACAACCGCCTGCTGACCCAAATAATACAGGATAACCTGCAATGAACGCCAAACCCGCCAAACGCCCCGTCAACGGCGTCCTCCTGCTCGACAAGCCCGAAGGGCTTTCCAGCAACACCGCCCTGCAAAAAGCCCGCCGCCTCTACAACGCCGAAAAAGCGGGGCATACCGGCGTACTCGATCCTTTGGCAACCGGACTTTTGCCCGTCTGCTTCGGCGAAGCGACCAAGTTCGCCCAATATCTGCTGGATGCCGACAAAGCCTACACTGCCACGCTGAAACTCGGCGAAGCCAGCAGCACCGGCGATGCCGAAGGCGAAATCATCGCCACCGCCCGCGCCGATATTTCCTTAGCCGAATTTCAGACGGCATGCCAAGCCCTGACAGGCAACATCCGCCAAGTGCCGCCGATGTTTTCCGCCCTCAAACACAAAGGCAAACCGCTGTACGAATACGCCCGCAAAGGCATCGTCATCGAACGCAAACCGCGCGACATCACCATTTACGCCATCGATATTACCGAGTTTGACGCGCCCAAAGCCGTCATCGACGTACGTTGCAGCAAAGGCACCTACATCCGCACCCTCAGCGAAGACATCGCCAAACACATCGGCACTTTTGCCCACCTGACCGCCCTGCGCCGCACCGAAACCGCCGGTTTCACCATCCGCGAAAGCCACACGCTCGAAGCCTTGGCAGAATTAAACGAAACCGAACGCGACGCCCTGCTCCTGCCCTGCGACATTTTAGCGCGGCACCTGCCCAAAATCGAACTGAACGACCGCGCCGTAGCCATGCTCAAATGCGGCCAGTGCCCGCAGTTTGCCGAAAACATCCCCGCCGATCAGCCCATCCGCGTTTACGACAGGAGCGGAATATTTATCGGCTTGGTGGAATACCAAAAAGAAATCGGCCGCCTCAAAGCCCTGAGGCTGACAAACACCGGCTGACAAACAAAAAACAACGTGCAAAACCAAATACCTTATGGCATAATCCCCGCCGTTTGCCCTGCAAACACCTTTGGAGTCTGCCTTGTCCGACCCTTCTGGCTCGGCAAACTTGTCTGCCGCAAGGCTTTATTTTCGGAGTTTTTCAATTATGGCACTGTCCGTAGAACAAAAAGCGCAAATCATTAAAGATTTCCAACGCAAAGAAGGCGATACCGGTTCGTCCGAAGTACAGGTCGCGCTGCTGACCTTCCGCATCAACGACCTGACCCCTCACTTCAAAGCCAACCCCAAAGACCACCACAGCCGCCGCGGCCTGTTGAAAATGGTCAGCGCGCGCCGCCGCCTGTTGGGCTACCTGCGCCGCACCAGGCCCGACACCTACCGCGAACTGATTACCCGTCTGGGCCTGCGCAAATAAGGCGCGAACCGCATGTTTCGACACACAGGGCCCATATAAGGCGCAGCCCTGTGTGCCGTCCTGCCGGAAGGGGTTACGCCCCGCCCAAATAAACCCGAATCCTACCGCCCCGAAGGGCGGGGTTTCAACCATTAAGGGAATTTTGATAAAAAACCGTCTGAAAAACTTCAGGCGGTTTTTTATGTCCCTCACAAGGCCCGCCAACAGTTGAAACAGAGCCGTTTGGGGCGGTAGAATCGAAAATCGGAACACATCGGAAAATACCATGTTTAAAGAAGCCGCCGACACCCTGCAGACCATACGCGACCTGTTGCGCTTTACCGTGAGCCGCTTCAACGAAGCCGGGCTCTTCTTCGGCCACGGCAGCGACAATGCCCACGACGAGGCCGCCTACCTGATCCTGCACACCCTGAACCTGCCGTTGGACCTGCTAGACCCCTATCTCGATGCGCGCCTGCTACATTCCGAAAAAAGAGCCATATTGGCACAGGTGGGCCGCCGCATAAACGAACGCATTCCCGTTGCCTACCTGACCCGTCAGGCATGGCAGGGCGGCTTCGATTTCTATGTGGACGAGCGCGTCATCGTACCGCGTTCGTTTATCGCCGGATTGCTGGGCGAGGGGCTGCGCCCCTGGATAGGATATGACGAACTGGTGCATCGCGCATTAGACTTATGCACCGGCAGCGGCTGTCTGGCCATACAGGCGGCCTTCGCCTACCCCGCCGCCCAAGTGGATGCCGTGGATATCAGCTTGGACGCATTGGAAGTGGCGGCCATAAACATCGAAAAATACGGCCTGCGGGAGCGCGTCAACCTCATCCATACCGACCTGTTTGAAGGCTTGGGGCACACCTACGACCTGATTATCTCCAACCCGCCCTATGTCGATGCCGAATCCGTGGCCGCCCTGCCGCCCGAATACCTGCACGAGCCCGAACTTGCCTTAGGCAGCGGCACGGACGGGCTGGATGCCGCACTGGCCATCCTGAACCGGGCAGCCGGCTTCCTGAACCCGCAAGGCGTATTGGTAATGGAAATCGGCCACAACCGCGAAAGCTTGGAAGCCGCCCGCCCCGACCTGCCCTTCGTCTGGCTGGAGGCGGGTTTGGGCGACGGCTTCGTCTTCCTGCTGACCCGCGAACAACTGTTGGGCGGGGAATGATGCTTCCTGTCAAAGGGGGCAATACCCCTTATAAAATCCCCCCGAAAAGGGGATTTCAACCATTAAAATATCCTTAGCAAAGAAGAACGGGAGAAAATATGCAATTACACATCCTTAACAACCCGAAAGATGCGCCGTTGGCAGCGGATGCCGAATTTTTGAAACAGTCCCTGTACAAACTTTTGCACGAAGAGGCATCACCCCTGGTGGTGGAAACGGTCGGGCTGTTATCAACTTCGGACGACAGCGCGGCCTTGATTGAAAAAGTGCTGCCGCAACTGGACGAACGGCAGACCCACGAATTGACGCTTGCCTGCGGTATGTTCGCGCAAATTTTGAACATCGCCGAAGACGTGCATCACGAACGCCGCCGCCAAATCCACGAAGATGCCGGACACGGCGGCGCGGAAGGCAGTCTGGCGGAAACGGTACGCAAACTCAAAGCGGCTGAAACAGACGGTGGAACAATTCAAAAACAATTGGATATGACCAATGTAACCGCCGTTTTGACCGCGCACCCGACCGAAGTGCAGCGGCAGACGGTATTGAGTTTCAACCGCCGCATCCGCGCCATCCTGCCCCGCCGCGAACACTGTACAAACGCCGATGCGCTGGCGGAATTGCGCCGCGAAATCGACACCATCTTACTGGGCTTGTGGCAGACCAGCGAAACGCGCCGCCACAAACTCAGCGTCAACGACGAAATCAACAACGGCGTGTCCATTTTCCCAATGAGTTTCTTCGAAGCCCTGCCCAAACTCTACCGCAGCATGGAACGCGCGTTTAAAACGGCTTATCCCGACATCGCCGTTCCCGACATTTTAAAAATCGGCGGCTGGATAGGCGGCGACCGCGACGGCAATCCGTTTGTCTCCGCCGAAACCCTGCGCTTCGCTTTCCGCCGCCATGCCGACGCGGTGTTCCGTTTTTACCGCGGCGAACTCGACAAACTCTACCGCGAGCTGCCGCTTTCCGTCCGCC
>CAUVCE010000043.1:0-13094 GCA_963550425.1 uncultured Neisseria sp. | reverse complement strand
CGTGAAGGTGGCCGTACCGTAGGTGCGGGCGTGGTTTCCAGCATTATTGCTTAATTTTAGAGGCCAGTAGCTCAATTGGTAGAGTATCGGTCTCCAAAACCGAGGGTTGGGGGTTCGAGACCCTCCTGGCCTGCCAAATTAAAAAACTAACCGGTACTAGGCTGGTTAGTTTTTTTGTTATATTGGATATGGGTAAAATTATGTCTAAAAAGGTATCTGATAATAATTATTCTTTAAATTCAAAAAGCTTGGGGGCTGAGTCAGAACAAAAAGTTCAACAAGTAAAGAAATCTGTGGGGATGGGATTCTTAAAGTTAATTATAGCAATAGCGATTTTTGCAGGTGCCACATGGTTGGCGGATTCATCGTATATTACTCCTGCATTTCTAAAAATGGTATTAATGCTGACAGCAATTTTATTGGCTTTATTTGTATTAGTATTAGGTAATTTCCGGCGTTTAATAAGGTATATACTTGACTCTATAAAAGAACTTAATAAAGTTGTTTGGCCAAGTAAGGCTTATACAATTAGAATGACTGGGTTTGTGATAGTTTTTATTTCTTTACTTGCCATCTTCCTGTATGTAGTAGATACATTAATTTCTTGGTTATTTTTTGATTTTCTTATGAAAAGAGGCTAGTTAATATGTCGAAACATTGGTATGTGGTACAGGCTTATTCAGGTTTTGAAAAAAATGTACAAAAGACATTAAAAGAACGTATCCTTCGTGAAGGTATGGAAGATTACTTTGGTCAAATTTTAGTTCCTGTTGAAGAAGTTGTTGATATTAGAAATGGTAGGCGAACCATTAGTGAACGGAAGTTTTTTCCTGGGTATGTATTAGTTGAAATGGAAATGACAGACGATTCTTGGCATCTTGTTAAAAGTACTCCTAGAGTTTCAGGTTTTGTGGGGGGGACGGCAAATCGTCCTTTACCTATTTCCCAACATGAAGTAGATGCCATTATGGCACAGGTTAGTTCTGATAGAGATAAACCTAAACCTAGAATAGAATTTGAAATCGGACAGCAGGTCAGGGTAAATGATGGGCCATTTGCGGATTTCAATGGGGTTGTAGAAGAAGTAAATTATGAGCGCAATAAATTACGAGTTTCTGTCCAAATTTTTGGTCGGGAAACTCCTGTTGAATTAGAGTTCAACCAAGTTGAGAAATTATAGGTTATTATTTAACAATATTTTTTAACCAAGCCTTTAAATTGGAAATTTGATTTTTTCTTTAAATAAGAATATAATTCACGGTTTTATTGGGGAGCAAATGTATATTTGCGTTAAACCCGTATTTAGGAGTTAATTGTGGCAAAGAAAGTTGTTGGTTATATTAAACTGCAGATCCCTGCAGGTAAAGCAAATCCTTCTCCGCCAGTTGGTCCGGCATTAGGTCAACGAGGTTTGAATATCATGGAATTTTGTAAGGCATTTAATGCGGCTACTCAGTCTATGGAACCGGGTCTCCCTGTTCCTGTAGTGATTACAGCATTTGCCGACAAATCTTTTACCTTTATTTTGAAAACACCGCCGGCATCAATTTTATTGAAAAAGGCAGCCGGTATTCAAAAAGGTAGTTCTAATCCTCTGACGAATAAGGTGGGTAAGGTAACGCGTGCCCAGTTGGAAGAAATCGCAAAAACCAAATCACCTGATTTAACAGCTGCTGACTTGGATGCAGCCGTGCGCACGATTGCTGGATCTGCCCGTTCAATGGGTTTGGATGTGGAGGGTGTGTAATAATGGCTAAGATTTCAAAACGTTTAAAAGCATTGCGCTCATCTGTCGAAACAAATAAGCTGTACTCGATTGATGAGGCGATTTCTTTGGTGAAGAAAGCAGCTACCGCGAAATTTGATGAGTCATTAGATGTGGCTTTCAATTTAGGTGTTGATCCACGTAAATCAGATCAGGTCATTCGAGGTTCGGTGGTTTTGCCTAAAGGAACAGGTAAAATAACACGTGTTGCCGTATTTGCGCAAGGTGCAAATGCAGATGCTGCCAGAGAGGCGGGTGCTGATATCGTAGGTTTTGAGGATTTGGCGGAGGAAATCAAGAAGGGTAATTTGGATTTTGATGTTGTAATTGCTTCTCCTGATGCAATGCGTATTGTAGGTCAATTAGGTACGATCTTAGGCCCCCGAGGATTAATGCCTAATCCCAAGGTAGGTACTGTAACGCCAAATGTTGCGGAAGCGGTGAAAAACGCTAAAGCAGGCCAAGTACAATATCGTACTGATAAGGCGGGTATCGTACATGCCACTATCGGTCGCGCTTCCTTCAATGAAGCTGATTTAAAAGAAAATTTTAGTGCCCTGCTTGATGCAATTGTAAAAGCCAAGCCTGCGGCTGCCAAGGGTACTTATTTGAAAAAGATTGCCGTATCCAGCACTATGGGTTTGGGTATCGGTGTTGATATTTCAAGTATAAATAATTAGGATTTTCTGGAAAATATTTATTCTTAAATAGGATACGTTTTTTCTGGATCGGGCTACTTAAAATATTAAGTAGATGTCCAAGACCGTAGGGATCTTCGGATTTAATTTAACAGCCCTACGCAGACGGTAGTCCTTTATGATTCCAAGCTTTGCTTGTTTCAGTATCTAGGGTTACCGCTGGGTGGAATATATGATATTCCGTTAATAAACAGTGGGAGGTAGACCTTGAGTCTCAATATTGAAACCAAGAAGGCAGCCGTAGAAGAGATTAGCTCAGCAATTGCTAATGCTCAAACTTTGGTGGTGGCCGAATATCGCGGTATCAGTGTTGCCAGTATGACTGAACTCCGTGCCAATGCTAGAAAAGAAGGCGTGTATCTGCGTGTTCTTAAAAATACTTTGGCGCGTAGGGCAGTAGAAGGAACTTCTTTTGCCGCATTGGCTGACCAAATGGTTGGTCCGTTGGTTTATGCGGCATCAGAAGATCCTGTGGCCGCTGCAAAAGTACTGCATCAGTTTGCAAAAAAAGATGACAAAATCCTTATTAAGGCCGGTTCATATAATGGTGATGTCTTGAATGTTGCCGCCGTCGGTGAGCTGGCATCTATTCCGAGCCGTGAAGAGTTGTTGTCTAAACTGTTGTTTGTGATGCAGGCTCCTGTTTCGGGCTTTGCTCGGGCTTTGGCTGCATTGGCTGAAAAAAAATCCGCCGAAGAAGCTGCTTAATTTTATTTTATTTTATTTTAAAAAATCTTAAATATTTGGAGTTTGGATAGTATGGCTATTACTAAAGAAGATATCCTGAACGCAGTTGAAGCCTTGACTGTTATGGAGTTGAATGAGCTGGTTAAGGCTTTTGAAGAAAAATTTGGCGTTTCTGCCGCTGCTGTTGCCGTAGCCGGTCCTGCAACCGGTGCAGGCAGTGCTGTTGAAGAAAAGACTGAGTTTGATGTTATTCTAGCTTCTGCCGGCGATCAAAAAGTCGGTGTAATCAAAGTTGTGCGCGCAATTACCGGCTTGGGTTTGAAAGAAGCCAAAGATTTGGTGGATGGCGCACCGAAAACCTTGAAAGAGGGTGTGTCGCAAGCTGAAGCCGACGATATCAAAAAACAATTGGAAGAAGCCGGCGCGAAAGTCGAAATCAAGTAAGCTTTTTTCATATAAGGCTGGCAGTTTACTGCCAGCCTTATTGTGCCTTATTTTTGTTAAATTAGTAGTTTTACATTAATTTACTGTATTGTTTTTTGCTGTACTAATTTTTAATAGTAAATTAATGTAAATATTCTTAATTAAGTCTAGATATCTCAGACGGACTCACGGTTCCGAAATTCTGGAACGGTTAAATTATTTATCCCCTCTCTTGGAGTATTCTGCAATGGTCTATTCTGCTACCGAAAAAAAACGTATCCGCAAAAGTTTTGCGAAACGTGAAAACGTCTTGGAAGTCCCCTTCCTGTTAGCGACTCAAATTGATTCTTATGCCAAGTTTTTGCAGCAGGAATGTGCATTCGATAAACGTTTGAATGAAGGACTGCAGGCTGCATTTAATTCGATTTTTCCAATTGTCAGTCAAAATGAACATGCAAGCTTGGAGTTCGTTCATTATATTTTGGGCGAACCGTTGTTTGATATTCCCGAATGCCAGTTGCGCGGTATTACTTATTCAGCCCCTCTTCGTGCACGTATCCGTTTGAAAATCAAGGATAAGGATTCTTCAGATGGTGCTATCAAGGAGATTCGCGAAAATGAGGTTTATATGGGGGAAATCCCGTTGATGACGCCCAGCGGTTCATTTGTCATTAACGGTACGGAAAGGGTTATTGTTTCACAATTGCATCGTTCGCCGGGTGTGTTTTTTGAGCATGACCGCGGCAAAACCCATGCGTCGGGCAAATTGCTTTTTTCTGCCCGTGTGATTCCTTATCGCGGTTCTTGGCTGGATTTTGAATTTGATCCAAAAGATTTGCTGTATTTCCGTATCGACCGCCGCCGTAAAATGCCGGTAACAATTTTATTGAAGGCTTTGGGATTTAGCGAAGAACAGATTTTAGAGACTTTTTATGATTGGGAAACTTTCTATCTGTCAAAAGACGGTATAGAAACCGATTTGAACGTCGGCCGTCTGAAAGGCGATTTGGCCAAATTTGATATTGTCGATAAAGACGGCAATGTTTTAGTGGAGGCAGGGAAGCGTTTTACCGCCAAAGACACCCGCAATTTGGAAAAAGCCGGCCTGACCCGTTTGAAGGTGGATGCCGACAGCCTGATTGGTAAGATTTTGGCAAAAGATGTAATCGTGCCGGATACGGGAGAGGTATTGGCAAAGGCCAATTCCGAATTGACGGAAGAATTGCTGGCACAGCTTGACATTAATGATATCAAGGAGATTAATACCCTTTATATTCATGATGTTGATCAGGGTGCGTATATTTCGGCTACTTTGCGTACCGATGAAACTGCCGATCAACATGCGGCTAAGGTTGCCATTTACCGCATGATGCGTCCCGGCGAACCGCCTACCGATGATGCGGTGGAGTTGCTGTTCAACCGGCTTTTCTTCAATGAGGAAAGTTATGATTTGTCGCGTGTCGGCCGTATGAAATTCAATACGCGGACTTATGAACAAAAAATAACCAAAGAACAGGAAAAATCCTGGTTTGGCCGGATGCTGCATCAGACTTTCGCGCATGCCGCGAAGAATGATGCTTTTGTGTTGAGTATAGAGGATATCGTTGTCTCTATCGCTACCTTGGTCGAACTGCGCAACGGTAAGGGCGAGGTGGATGATATTGACCATTTGGGCAACCGGCGTGTCCGCTCGGTAGGCGAGTTAGTGGAAAATCAATTCCGCAGTGGTTTGGCCAGGGTGGAACGCGCGGTCAAGGAGCGTTTGAATCAGGCAGAGGCGGATAATCTGATGCCGACCGATTTGATTAATGCCAAACCGGTTTCGGCTGCGATTAAGGAGTTTTTTGGTTCGAGCCAGCTTTCCCAGTTTATGGATCAGACCAATCCGTTGTCTGAAATTACGCATAAACGCCGTGTATCTGCTTTGGGGCCGGGCGGTTTGACCCGCGAACGCGCCGGTTTTGAGGTCAGGGACGTGCATCCGACCCATTACGGCCGTGTCTGCCCTATTGAAACGCCGGAAGGCCCTAATATCGGTTTGATTAATTCTTTGGCGGTTTATGCCCGTACAAACGATTATGGTTTCTTGGAAACGCCGTATCGCCGCGTGTTTGACGGCAAGGTAACCGATGAAATCGATTATTTGTCCGCCATCGAAGAAGGCCGTTATGTTATTGCGCAGGCCAATGCCGCGTTGGACGGGGAAGGCCGCCTGATTGACGAATTGGTAACCTGCCGCGAAAAAGGCGAAACGATTATGTCCACCCCCGACCGTGTCCAATATATGGACGTGGCGACCGGTCAGGCGGTATCGGTGGCTGCTTCGCTGATTCCGTTTTTGGAACATGATGATGCCAACCGTGCCCTGATGGGTGCGAACATGCAGCGTCAGGCTGTGCCGTGCCTGCGTGCCGAGAAGCCCATGGTCGGTACGGGCATCGAGCGTGCGGTTGCCGTAGACAGCGCCACGGCCATTGTGGCGCGGCGCGGCGGCGTTGTGGAGTATGTCGATGCCAACCGCGTGGTCATCCGCGTGCATGACGATGAGGCCGTGGCGGGCGAAGTCGGTGTCGATATTTATAATTTGGTGAAGTTTACCCGTTCGAACCAGTCTACGAATATCAACCAGCGGCCGGCCGTCAAGGCGGGCGATGTGCTGCAGCGCGGCGATTTGGTCGCGGACGGCGCATCCACCGATTTGGGCGAGTTGGCTTTGGGGCAGAATATGACCATTGCCTTCATGCCTTGGAATGGTTACAACTATGAAGATTCGATTCTGATTTCGGAAAAAGTGGCTGCCGACGACCGTTACACTTCCATCCACATTGAAGAATTGAACGTGGTGGCGCGCGATACGAAATTGGGGCCGGAAGACATTACCCGCGATATCCCGAATTTGTCCGAGCGTATGCAGAACCGTTTGGACGAGAGCGGCATTATTTATATCGGTGCGGAAGTGGAAGCCGGCGATGTGCTGGTGGGCAAGGTTACGCCCAAGGGCGAAACCCAGCTTACGCCGGAAGAGAAGTTGCTGCGCGCGATTTTCGGCGAGAAGGCATCCGATGTGAAGGATACCTCCCTGCGTATGCCTACGGGTATGAGCGGCACGGTGATTGATGTCCAGGTGTTTACCCGCGAGGGTATCCAACGCGATAAGCGCGCGGAATCGATTATCGATGCGGAGTTAAAACGTTATCGTTTGGATTTGAATGACCAAATCCGTATTTATGACAATGATGCCTTTGACCGTATCGAGCGGATGATTGTCGGCCAAAAAGCCAACGGCGGCCCGATGAAGTTGGCCAAAGGCAGTGTGGTTACGGCCGATTATCTGGCTTCTTTGCCCAGCCGTCATGATTGGTTCGATATCCGTATGTCGGATGAAAATATCGCCAAACAGATGGAACTTATCAAGTCCAGCCTGCAGGAAAAACGTCGGGAAGCTGAAGATTTGTTTGAGGTGAAGAAGAGGAAGATGACGCAGGGCGATGAGCTGCAGCCAGGCGTACAAAAAATGGTCAAGGTCTTTATCGCCATCAAACGCCGCCTGCAGGCTGGCGATAAAATGGCCGGCCGACATGGCAATAAGGGTGTAGTGTCGCGCATTTTGCCGGTCGAAGACATGCCTTATATGGCTGACGGCCGCCCGGTGGATATTGTGTTGAACCCTTTGGGCGTTCCCAGCCGTATGAATATCGGCCAGATTTTGGAAGTGCATTTGGGTTGGGCCGCCAAAGGTTTGGGCGAGCGCATCAGCCGTATGCTGGCCGAACAGCGCGATATCGGCGAAATCCGAGCCTTCTTGGACAAGATTTACAATGGCAGCGGCCGCAAGGAGGATTTGGACAGTTTGACGGACGAGGAGATTTTGACACTCGCTTCCAATTTGACGGCGGGGGCGACTTTTGCCTCCCCGGTGTTTGACGGTGCGAAAGAGCCGGAAATCCGCGAGATGTTGAATTTGGCTTATCCTAGCGATGACCCTGAGGTGCAAAAACTGGGCTTCAACGACACCAAGACGCAGATTACACTGTATGACGGCCGCTCGGGGGAGGCCTTTGACCGCCGCGTTACCGTGGGCGTAATGCATTATTTGAAGCTGCACCACTTGGTCGATGAAAAAATGCACGCGCGCTCTACCGGCCCGTATTCTTTGGTAACGCAGCAGCCGTTGGGCGGTAAGGCCCAGTTCGGCGGACAGCGTTTCGGCGAGATGGAGGTGTGGGCGTTGGAGGCTTATGGCGCCGCCTATACGCTGCAGGAAATGCTGACTGTGAAATCGGACGATGTGAACGGCCGTACCAAAATGTATGAAAATATCGTAAAAGGCGAACACAAAATCGATGCCGGTATGCCCGAATCGTTTAATGTGTTGGTTAAGGAAATCCGTTCGCTGGGTCTGGATATCGATTTGGAGCGTTATTGATTGAAACGAAGTTCGGACGGCTTTGGGGCAGCCTGGAAAGCCGTCCGAATGCCGATATTTGGTTTTCCAAACCTGTTTGCAATGTAAACCGATTTTTCGGACGGCCTGAAACCGAAAAAAAGCCGTCTGAAAAAAATTTGGCACAACATCTGAAAACCTGAGGCAAAACTATTTCCCAATAAGGAGCAAACATGTTTCAACACATAGAGCTGCACATAAGGCAGGCACAGTTTCATGTGCCGCACTGATTTGGAAGGGGTTACCCCCCCAAATAAACCCGGATTCTGCCGCCCCAAAGGGCGGGGTTTCAATCATTAAGGAAATTTTGATGAAGGCTTTGTTAGATTTATTTAATCCGCTGCAATCGGCAGGGGCGGAAGAGGAATTTGATGCCATCAAAATCGGCATTGCATCGCCCGAGACCATCCGTTCATGGTCTTATGGCGAGGTAAAGAAACCCGAAACCATCAACTACCGCACCTTCAAACCGGAGCGGGACGGCTTGTTCTGTGCCAAGATTTTCGGGCCGGTCAAAGATTACGAATGCTTGTGCGGCAAATACAAACGTTTGAAATACAAAGGTGTTACCTGCGAAAAATGCGGAGTGGAAGTAACCTTGTCCAAAGTCCGCCGCGAGCGCATGGGTCATATCGAATTGGCCGCGCCCATAGCGCACATTTGGTTTTTAAAATCCCTGCCGTCCCGTTTGGGCATGGTTTTGGACATGACCTTGCGCGATATTGAGCGGGTATTATACTTTGAGGCCTTTGTCGTTACCGATCCGGGTATGACGCCGATGCAGCGCCGCCAATTGCTGACTGAAGAAGATTATTATCAAAAACTGGACGAATACGGCGACGATTTCGATGCCAAAATGGGCGCGGAGGGCATCCGAGACTTATTGGCCAAACTGGATATTGCCAACGAAGTGGAAATCCTGCGGCAGGAACTCGAATCCACCAATTCCGACACCAAAGTCAAAAAAATTGCCAAACGCCTGAAAGTATTGGAGGCATTTCAGCGCAGCGGCATGAAGTTGGAATGGATGATTATGGACGTATTGCCGGTGCTTCCGCCCGATTTGCGCCCTTTGGTCCCGTTGGACGGCGGCCGTTTTGCTACATCCGACCTGAACGACCTGTACCGCCGCGTCATCAACCGCAACAACCGCTTAAAACGCCTGTTGGAACTGAATGCACCCGACATCATCGTCCGCAACGAAAAACGCATGTTGCAAGAGGCGGTCGATTCGCTGCTGGATAACGGCCGACGCGGCAAGGCCATGACCGGCGCCAACAAACGCCAGCTCAAATCCTTGGCGGATATGATTAAGGGCAAGGGCGGCCGCTTCCGTCAAAACCTGTTGGGCAAGCGCGTGGACTATTCCGGCCGTTCGGTCATTACCGTAGGCCCCTACCTGCGCCTGCACCAGTGCGGCCTGCCGAAGAAAATGGCTTTGGAATTATTCAAACCCTTCATCTTCCACAAACTGGAGGTGCGCGGTTTGGCACAAACCGTCAAGGCGGCGAAGAAACTCGTGGAGCAGGAAGTACCCGAAGTTTGGGATATTTTGGAAGAGGTCATCCGCGAACACCCCATCCTGCTGAACCGTGCGCCGACCCTGCACCGCTTGGGTATTCAGGCGTTCGAGCCGATTCTGATTGAAGGCAAGGCCATCCAGCTTCACCCTTTGGTATGTGCCGCGTTCAATGCCGACTTTGACGGCGACCAAATGGCCGTCCACGTCCCGTTGAGCCTGGAGGCGCAAATGGAGGCCCGCACATTGATGCTGGCTTCCAACAACGTCTTGTCGCCTGCCAACGGCGAACCGATTATCGTCCCTTCGCAAGACATCGTTTTGGGCTTGTATTACATGACCCGCGAAAAAATCAACGGCAAGGGCGAGGGCAGCCTGTTTGCCGACGTGCGCGAGGTACACCGCGCCTATTACACGAAACAGGTCGAACTGGGTACAAAAATCACCGTACGTTTGAACGAATGGGTGAAAAACGAAGCGGGGGAACAGGTATCTGTGGTCAAACGCTATGAAACCACGGTCGGACGCGTGTTGTTAAGCGAACACCTGCCCAAGGGACTGCCTTTTGAATACATTAACAAAGCATTGAAGAAAAAAGAAATTTCGAAATTAATCAATGCGTCCTTCCGTTTGTGCGGCTTGCGCGACACCGTTATCTTCGCCGACCACCTGATGTATACGGGTTTTGCCTTTGCGGCAAAAGGCGGTATTTCGATTTGCGTGGACGACATGGAAATCCCCGAGCAAAAAGCCACCCTGTTGGCCGAGGCGCAGGTTTCGGTTAAGGAAATCGAAGACCAATACCATCAAGGCTTGGTAACGGACGGCGAACGTTATAACAAAGTAATCGATATCTGGGGGCGCGTCAGCGACCAGATCGCCAAGGCGATGATGGATAATTTGTCCAAACAGAAAGTTTTGGACAGAAACGGCAACGAGGTGGATCAGGAATCCTTCAACTCCATTTATATGATGGCCGACTCGGGCGCGCGCGGCTCTGCGGCGCAAATCAAACAGCTTTCCGGTATGCGCGGCCTGATGGCCAAACCGGACGGCTCGATTATCGAAACGCCGATTACTTCAAACTTCCGCGAAGGTTTGACCGTGTTGCAATACTTTATTGCAACCCACGGGGCGCGTAAAGGTTTGGCCGATACGGCATTGAAAACCGCCAACTCCGGTTATCTGACCCGCCGTCTGGTGGACGTTACCCAAGACTTGGTGGTAATTGAAGACGACTGCGGAACTTCAGACGGCTTTGTGATGAAGGCGGTGGTGCAGGGTGGCGATGTTATCGAAGCTTTGCGCGACCGTATTTTGGGACGTGTAACGGCGCAGGATGTCGTTGATCCGTCCACGGGTTCCACATTGGTGGAAGCCGGTACGATGTTGAACGAACAATTGGTTGATTTAATTGATAATTCGGGTGTGGATGAAGTAAAGGTCCGTACGCCGATTACCTGTAAAACCCGTTACGGCCTGTGTGCGAAATGTTACGGCCGCGATTTGGCGCGCGGCAAGCTGGTCAATACGGGTGAGGCTGTGGGCGTGATTGCCGCCCAGTCCATCGGCGAACCCGGCACGCAGCTGACCATGCGCACCTTCCACATCGGCGGTGCGGCTTCCCGTGCGGCGGCAGCCAGCCAGGTTGAAGCCAAGTCCAACGGTACCGTGCGCTTCAACAGCCAAATGCGCTATGTGGCCAACAACAAGGGCGAGTTGGTCGTCATCGGCCGCTCGTCCGAGGTAATCGTACAGGACGATATGCACCGCGAGCGCGAACGCCACAAAGTGCCTTATGGCGCGATTTTGATGGTGCAGGACGGCGAGGTTATCAAGGCGGGTCAGACGCTGGCCACTTGGGACCCGCATACCCGCCCGATGATTACGGAACAGGCCGGCCGCGTGAAGTTTGAAAATGTGGAAGAAGGCATTACCGTTGCCAAACAGACCGATGAAATTACCGGTTTGTCCACGTTGGTGGTTATCGACGGCAAGCGCCGTTCCGCCTCCGCTTCCAAATTGTTGCGCCCGATGGTCAAATTATTGGACGAAAACGGCGATGAAGTGAAAATCCCCGGTACGGAAACTTCGGTTTCCATGGCCTTCCCCGTAGGCGCAGTGATTACCGTGCGCGAAGGGCAGGAAATCGGCAAAGGCGATGTGCTGGCGCGTATCCCGCAGGCATCCTCCAAAACCCGCGACATTACCGGCGGCCTGCCGCGCGTGGCAGAGTTGTTTGAGGCGCGTATCCCCAAAGATGCGGGTATGTTGGCCGAAGTAACGGGTACGGTGTCTTTCGGCAAGGAAACCAAAGGCAAACAACGCCTGATTATCACCGATGTGGACGGTGCGGGTTATGAAACGCTGATTTCCAAAGAGAAACAGATTCTGGTGCATGACGGCCAAGTGGTGAACCAGGGCGAGACCATTGTCGACGGTTCGGTCGATCCGCACGATATTTTGCGTCTGCAGGGTATCGAGGCATTGGCGCGCTATATCGTGCAGGAGGTACAGGAGGTTTACCGCCTGCAGGGCGTGAAGATTTCCGATAAGCATATCGAGGTCATCATCCGCCAGATGTTGCGCCGCGTGAATATTGTGGATGCCGGCGATACCCGCTTTATTACGGGCGAACAGGTGGAGCGTGCCGATGTGATGGCCGCCAACGAGGCCGCGCTGGCCGAAGGCAAAGAGCCGGCTCGTTTTGAGAATATCTTGTTGGGTATTACCAAGGCCTCCCTCTCTACCGACAGTTTCATTTCTGCCGCTTCGTTCCAGGAAACAACCCGCGTGCTCACAGAGGCCGCAATTATGGGCAAACAGGACGACTTGCGCGGTTTGAAGGAAAATGTTATTGTCGGCCGCCTGATTCCCGCAGGCACGGGTTTGACTTATCACCGTACCCGCCGCCGCCAATGGGCGGAACAGCAGTCTGCAGCATCGCCATCTGAAACAGGCGGCGATATTTAGAAGCAAATTTATCGGCAACGCCGTCTGGAAAGACGGCGTTTTTTGTGCGGCAAAATCTATGTAACCATCTAAATCCTACTACTACCATTTGCCCGTCAAACCGATGCGCAGGGTGCGGCCCGGGGCGGGCATGTAGGAGCGGCTCATGGGGTCGAGGTAATAGCGGTCGGTCAGGTTGCTGCCTGTGAGTTCCGCGCTGAAATGTTTGTTGAATTTGTAGCGCACGTAGGCATCAACCACGGTAACGGGCTGCCAGTTGGCGTTGCCGTTGTCGCTGCGGAAGGCTTCACTGTTTGCGCCGTCGCGCTGCAGGTAGTAGTCGTGCCAGCGGGCGGACGGCTGCTGTTTGTCTTCAACGCGGCTGTGGAAGGTCAGGCGCGAACCGATTTCGAGTTTTTCGTTTAGAAACCTGCCGCCGAGGTTGGCAACGACTGACCAGCGCGGCTGGATGCGGTTGATCAGCCAGCCGCCGGAGAGGCCGCCGTTTTGGCAATGCGGCACGGGGAAGGTGCGGCCGTGGTAGATGTATTGTTCCACATCGTATTGTTGTTCGACGGCGCGGCGGTCGCAGACTTCGTTTTTCAT
>CAUVCE010000042.1:0-13321 GCA_963550425.1 uncultured Neisseria sp. | reverse complement strand
GGAACATATACATCGCGCCCATCGGTTTGACGCAGGAAATGCCGGGGATTTGGGTAATCAGTTCGTAGGCTTTGTCGCGTTGTTCGAGCAGGCGGCCGCCCGGGGCAATGAGTTCGTTGATGCTTTGATAACCGCCCAAGGCCGTCTGAATCGCATGCTGCATCGGCGTGGTGGCGCACAGGCGCATGGAGGCAAGCATATCGAGGCCTTCGATATAGCCTTTGGCGTGGTGTTTCGGGCCGTTGAGCACCATCCAGCCTTGGCGGAATCCGGCCACGCGGTAGGCTTTGGAGAGGCCGTTGAAGGTGATGGTCAGCAGGTCGGGGGCGAGGGCGGCGATGTGGTGGTGTACCGCGCCGTCGTAGAGGATTTTGTCGTAGATTTCGTCGGCGTAGATAATCAGGCCGTGCTTGCGCGCCAATTCGGCGATTTCGAGCAGGATTTCTTTGCTGTACACCGCGCCGGTGGGGTTGTTGGGGTTGATGACGACGATGGCTTTGGTTTTGGGCGTGATTTTGGCTTCCATGTCGGCAAGGTCGGGGAACCAGCCGTTTTCTTCGTCGCACAGATAATGGCGTACCGTGCCGCCCGCCAAAGTGGCGGCAGCCGTCCATAGCGGATAGTCGGGCGCGGGAATCAGAATTTCGTCGCCGTCGTTCAAAAGCGCCTGCATGGACATGGTAATCAGCTCGGACACGCCGTTGCCGATGTAAACGTCGTTTACCGTGATGTCGCGCAGGCCTTTGGTTTGGTAGTAGTGGACGATGGCCTTGCGGGCGGAGTAAAGGCCTTTGGAATCGCAGTAGCCTTGCGAGGTCGGCAGGTTGCGGATCACGTCCACCAAGATTTCGTCGGGTGCTTCGAAGCCGAACGGGGCGGGATTGCCGATGTTGAGTTTGAGGATTTTGTGGCCTTCTTCTTCGAGTTGGAGGGCTTTTTTGTGTACGGGGCCGCGGATGTCGTAACAGACATGGTCGAGTTTGGCGGATTTTGGGAATTTGTCCATGATGTGCGTTCCGTGAAATTGTTAATAATGGGGGTAAATGTACTCCGTTTGCCGGCGGATTGAAAGGGTTGGGCAAAAAAAGCCGCCCAAATGTTTTTCAGACGGCTTTGACATTTCAAACACATTCAATCCAGCAGCAACGAATCGTCCGATACCTGTTCGCCGCGGGTCTGTTCAAACAAATTCAGCAAATCGGGCACATCCATGCCTGCCCGTTTTGCGCCGCTGACATCCAAAACAACCCTGCCCTGATGCAGCATTACGGTTCGGCTGCCGTGGTCGAGGGCTTGGCGCATCGAATGGGTAACCATCATGGCGGTGAGGTTGCTTTCCTTCACGATTCGGTCGGTCAATTCCAAAACAAAGGCGGCGGTTTTGGGGTCGAGGGCGGCGGTGTGTTCGTCCAAAAGCAAAATCTTGCTTGGCTGCAGGCTGGCCATCAGCAGGCTGACCGCCTGACGCTGCCCGCCGGACAACAGCCCGATACGGTCGGACAGGCGGTTTTCCAAACCCAGCTTCAAAACCGACAACTTCTCACGGAACAACTCGCGGTTTTGCCTATTCAATGCCGAAGACAGCCCGCGCTTGCGGCCGCGCGAATAGGCCAACGCCATATTTTCTTCGATACTCAACGCCTCGCAGGTGCCGGCCAGCGGGTCTTGGAACACGCGGGCGACCAAATGGGCGCGTTTGTGGGCGGGCAGGCGGGTAACGTCCTGGTTGTCGATGCGGATAGTGCCGCTGTCCACCTGCAAATCCCCGCTGATGGCATTGAGGAAGGTGGATTTGCCCGCGCCGTTGCTGCCGATGACCGTAACAAACTCGCCGTCGCGGATATGCAGGCTCATACCGCGCATGGCCGGATTCTCAATTGCCGTACCGGCATTGAAGGTTACTTTCAGATTGTCGGCGTGCATCATGATGCGTTTTTCCTTTTAAAACGGCGTTTGACGGCGGGCAATTGCAGGGCGACCACCACCAGTGCGGCGGTGATTAAATTTAAATCCGAAGACTTCACCCCGATACCCAAGGCCAGCGTAACCAGCAGGCGGTAGATGATTGCGCCGATAATGGCCGAGAGCGTAACAAAAACGATGCGTTTGGCCGGCAGCAGGTTTTCGCCGATAATGACGGCGGCCAGGCCGATGACGATGGTGCCGATGCCGCTGGCCAAATCGGCATTGCCGTTGGTTTGGGCAAACAAAGCGCCGCCCAAGGCAATCAGCGCGTTGGACAGCGCCATGCCCAGCACAATCATCTTAGAAGTGGCCACGCCCTGCGCCCGGGCCATACGCGCGTTCACACCGGTAGAGCGTACGGCCAATCCCGTTTTGGTATTGAAGAACCAATCGAGCAGGATTTTTGCCGCGATGACGAAAACCGAAATAATCAGCGGCTGAATCCAAAACTGATTGGCGGCATCCGATGCCAGAAAAGGAGAAAACACACTGGGCGAATCGAGCAGGGGGATATTGGGCGTGCCGCCGGTGATGCGCAGATTGACCGAATACAAGGCGACCATGACCAAAATACTGGCCAGCAGGGGCAATATCTTCAAAGAAACATGCAGCCAGGCAGTCGCCATGCCGGCGGCCGCGCCGGCGGCCGCGCCAAACAGGCAGGCGAGCCACGGATTCACGCCCGCGCCGACCGATACCGCGAAGACGACCGCGCCCAAAGGAAAACTGCCGTCGGCAGTCAGGTCGGGGAAATCCAAAATACGGAAAGAAATCAAAACGCCCAATGCGACCAGCGCGTAAATCAGGCCGTTTTCGATGCCGCCGAGAAAGGCGATTAAACTCATGCAGATTACCTTTTGACTTGTTTTAAAAAACACAAAGCGTTCAAACGGGCACAACAAATAGGCCGTTTGAACGCCACAGAATTATTCCTTGATTTCCTTGGCCTCTTTCAACACATCCTCAGGCAGGGTGATGCCAACTTCCGCCGCATGTTTCTTGCTGACGATCAATTCCAAGCCGTCCAACGTTTCAGACGGGATTTCCCCCGCCTTTTTGCCGTTTAAAATTTCGGCGGTCATACGGCCGGTACGCTTGCCCAGCCCGTAAGAATCCATGCCCAAAGCCGCCACCGCGCCTCGCGTTACCGAATCCGCATCCGAAGCCACCAGCGGAATCTTCATCTCCACCGAAGCCTTATACATAGACTCGTATGCCGAAACCACATTATTGTCCAGCGAAGTGAAGACGGCGTCGACCTTGCCGTTGAGGCTGCGGACGGCGATTAACACATCGGCCGACCGTTGGGCAGGCACGGCCACGACGGCAATGCCCTGTTCGGCGGCCTTGGCCTCCAAACGTTTCAATACGCTGGTCGAATTGACCTCGCCGGGGCTGTAAACATAGCCGATGGCTTTGAGCTTGGGCCTTAATTTCTTCATCAGGTCGATTTGCGGGCCGACCGGCAACTGGTCGGACACGCCGGTAATATTTGTGCCGCTGGGGTTGAAATCCTTGACCAGTTGCGCCCCGACGGGATCGGTTACCGCGCTGTAAACCACGGGGATATTCTTTGTGGCGGCCGCAACGGCCTGCGCGCTGGGCGTGGTAATGGCCACAATGGCATCCGGATTGTCGCCGGCGAATTTTTTGGCGATTTGGGCGGCGTTGGCCGTACTGCCCTGCGCGCTTTGAAAGTCGACAATCAGGTTCTTACCTTCCTCAAAGCCGTTTTCCTTTAAGCCGTCTATAACGCCTGTGCGAATCGTATCGAGGGCGGGGTGCTCGACAATGGCCGTTATGGCCACCCGTTTGGGTGCGGCGGCTGCGGCGGCGGACGATGCAGTTGGGGAAGGTTCGTTCGGCGTGGATGGCGAGCAGGCCGCCAACAGTGCTGCGGCCAGTGCGCCCGACAGGGCGGCAGGCTGGAATTTCATCAAAAGTTCCTTAAAAATCGAAACCCCGCCCTTTTGGCGGCAGGGTTGCATATAGGAATGTGCTTTAACATACATCCTGATTGAAAAAAATAATGGAAGCCCTTTTTGCCTAAGGGAAGGCCGCCGTCCAGATGGCAGATAAGGCGGCAAAAAGCGGATTATAACGTTTTGGGGCTTTATTTTGTAAACGGGACGGCAGTTTTTTAAGCCGTTCCAACGGCTTTTAATGGCCTGCCGTTATTGCTGCACGGTTTTGGCCTTTTCGACCAACGCCTCCGGCAATTTGATGCCGACTGCGGCCGCATGTTTCATATTGACCACCAATTCCAGTTGTTCCATGCCGGCAGACGGTATTTCGCCGGCCTTCCTGCCGTTCAAAATATCGGCCGTGATACCGCCCGCCTTACGGCCGATGCCGTAAAAACTCACACCCAGCCCCGCCACCGCGCCGCGCGACACGGTTTCGATATCGGCAGCCACCAACGGCGCCTTCATCTCCACGGAGGCCTTGTACATCGATTCATAAGACGAGGCGACATTGTTGTCCAGCGAGGTGTAAATCAAATCCACCTTGCCGTTCAGGCTTCTGGCGGCGGTGAGGACTTCGGATGAACGTTGGGCGGGAACGGCCACCAGGTTGATGCCCTGAGGCTCGAGTTTGGTTTTCAGTTGCTCCAAAACCGTGGTGGAATTGACTTCGCCCGGGCTGTAAACCAAACCGACATTTTTCAGGTTGGGCACAAGCTGCTTCATCAGGTCGATTTGCGGTTCGAGCGGCACATGGTCGGACACGCCGGTTACGTTCGTACCCGAAGCCTCCCACGACGGTACGAGTTTGGCGGCCACGGGGTCGGTTACGGCGGCATAAACGATGGGGATGGTTTTGCTCGATGCAACCATGGCCTGCGCGGAGGGCGTGGCGATGGCGACGACGGCATCAGGGTTGTCGCCGGCGAATTTTTTGGCAATTTGCGCGGTGTTCGCGGTATTGCCCTGCGCGCTTTGGAAGTCTATGGTCAGGTTTTTTCCCTCTTCAAAACCGCGATCTTTCAATTCGTCTATAACGCCTTGGCGCACGGCATCCAACGACGGATGCTCGACAAAGGCGGTAATGGCGACTCTTTTGCCGCCTGCCGCCGGGGCTGCGGGCGCGTTTTGAGGGGCGGCCTGTTGCTGCGCCTCGTTGGGCGAACAGGCGGACAATGCGGCAGCGGCAAGTATGCTTAATAAAATACGGGTGTTCATGTGTTTTCTCCTGTGCATGCCGAAAATGGGTTTTCAGACGGCACGCGGGTTTTATTCTTGGATTTCTTTGGCGGTTTTCAACAATTCTTCCGGCAGGGTATAACCGACGGCGGCGGCGTTTTTCTTATTGACGATCAAATCCAGGGTTTCCATACGCGCGGACGGGATACTGCCGGCCTTTTTGCCTTCGAGTATATCGGCGGTGATGCCGCCGGCCTTTTTGCCCATGTCGTAGTAGTTTACACCCAGGACGGCCACCGCGCCGCGTTTGACCGAGCCGGAATCCGATGCCAGCAAGGGGGTTTTCATTTCCACGGCAGCCTTGAACATGGATTCATAAGACGATACGACATTGTTGTCCAGGGAGGTATAAATCAGCCCGACTTTGCCGTTCAGGCTGCGGGCGGCGGTCAATACGTCTGCGGAACGCTGGGCGGGCACGGCCACAAGCCCTATGCCTCGGGGTTTGAGTTTCTCCTTCAATTCTTCCAACACGGTGGTGGAATTGACTTCGCCGGGGTTGTAGACATAGCCGACATTTTTCAGGTCGGGAACCAGTTTTTTCATCAGGTCGATTTGCGGTTCGAGCGGCAATTGGTCGGATACGCCGGTTACATTGGTGTTCGAAGCCTCCCAAGACGGTACGAGTTTGGCGGCCACGGGGTCGGTTACGGCGGCGTAAACGATGGGGATATTCTTGCTGGCCGCGACCATGGCCTGTGCGGATGGCGTGGTGATGGCGACGACGGCATCGGGGTTGTCGCCGGCGAATTTCCTGGCAATCTGCGCGGCATTGGCGGTATTGCCCTGCGCGCTTTGGAAGTCTATGGTCAGGTTTTTGCCTTCTTCATAGCCGCGAGCCTTCAGTTCGTCCGTTACGCCCTGCCGCACGGCATCGAGTGCCGGATGTTCGACTATGGCGGTGATGGCGACTTTTTTGCCGCCCCCGGCGGAAGATGCCTCCTGTGCGGGGGGATGCTGTTCGGCAGGGGAGCAGGCGGCCAGCAGTATCAGTGCGGCCAGGGCGGGGAGTGTGCGTGTCATCGGGGGTTCCTTGGCGTGGCTGCGGGCATTACGGCGTTCGGTTTTGCCGCCCATATGCCCTTATTGGTGGGACAAGTTGCGGATATTATGGCATTTTGCTTAAAAAATCACGGTCTTTACCGCATAAAATGCTTTAAGTGAATTATTTTTTGCTGTTTTAAATGTTAAAAAAAGCAAGCAAAACAATCCTTTTTGCCAAATTCGGCGGTTTTTGTGGTAAGAACGGGTAAAAATCGGTTTTTTCCCGCCGCGAAGTGGTTATTTGGCAGATGCCGGCCGGCGCGGATTTTTTCCAACACCGCGAAACTTCAATGACGGGTTTTCAGCGACCCCAGGTAAATCGCCAGCAAGGTCAGTGCCGCCCCGCCCCATTGCAGTGGGTTGATGGGTTTGCCAAGCCAGAAGAAATCGATGAGCAGGGCGGCCACGGGTTCGGACAACAGCAGCAGGCCGGTAAGCGGCAGCGACAACATGGGAATCGCATAGGCAATCAAGCCCCAGGCGAAGCATTGCATCAGTGCGCCGTATATCAGCACCAAACCGATGTCGCGCGGGGTGGAGGGGTAGAGTGCGCCGCCGTCAAATATCAATGCGGGGATAATCAGCGCCACCGCCCCGCCGAAACTCAATACCATCATCATGGGAAACAGGGCGGCGGGTTCGATTTGGTGGGTCTTGCGGACAAACAGCATGGACAGCGCCAATAACGCGCCCGAAGCGATGCCGCTGGCAAAGCCCCAAACGGCGTTGCCGTTGAGGCCGAATTCCGGGCTGCCGATTAAGGCCACGCCGGCTATCGCCGGAAACAGGCTGGCGGTTTGCAGTTTGTTTGGCCGTTCGCCGTAAAGGAAAAAACCTATGGCCGACAAGAAAAAGATTTGCAGGCTGTTGAGCAGGGTGGAAATGCCCGGCCCGACCGCGCGTATGCTTTCGTGCCAGAATGAAAGGTCGAAGGCGAGAAATACGCCGGATAACAGCGCGGTGCGGACGGCTTTGCGGTTTTGCGGCAGTTTTTGGCCGAAAAAGCGCGCCAGCAGCCAGAATATGACGGCGGCCACGGCCAGCCGCCAAAAGGCGATGGCGTATGGGCCGACGCGGACGAATTTTACAATCAGGCTGCCCAGCCCAAAGACGATGCAGCCGACAATCAGCAAGGGTGCGGCATGGGGTGTTTTTTTCTCCGACATTGTGTTTTTCTTTTTCTGAATTATGCAAAAAGTCATTCTGCCCGAAACAGGGGTTGCCGGGCAAGGTTAGGGAAGGTGTTCGGCAAACCGCCATTCGCCCGGCTTCAACCCGCAGTCAAAGATGTTCAGCCGGCCTGCCGCCACCCGAACCAACCTGAGGCAGGGATAGCCCGCCTTGGCCGTCATCCGCCGTACCTGGCGGTTTTTGCCCTCGCCGATTTTGATTTCCAGCCAAAAGTCAGGCACGGTTTTGCGTACCCTGATTGGCGGCAGGCGCGGCCACAGGCGCGCACTTTCTTCTTCCTCCAACAGCCTTGCCTTGGCCGGACGGGCAATGAAATCCCCCAAGTCCATAGGCCGCCGCAGCAAGGCCAGTTTGGCGGCGTCGGGCGTGCCCTCCACCTGCGCCCAATAGGTTTTCTCCAGTTTGAATTTGGGGTCGGCAATTCGAGCCTGCAAACGGCCGTCATCGGTCAGTAGCAACAGGCCTTCGCTGTCGGTGTCCAGCCGTCCGGCGGGGTAAAAGCCGGGCAGGCCGATATGGTCTTTCAGGCTTCGGTATTTTTCATGCGCGCCAAATTGGCAGATTACGCCATGGGGTTTGTTAAAAATAATCAGGTGGTTCATCGGGGTTTCCTTAATGACGGCGATTACCTCGATTAAAACATAAAATGCTGCGGCTGAAGCGCCGTTTTTTCAGTACAATCGCAGCCGTCTGAAAACTGTTGGAATACCGCCATGACACAACCCGCCCCGACTCCCGGAAAGGCGCGCAAAGGCATAGTCTTTACCGTCAGCACCCTTATCGCTTCCTCCGTCATTGCCGCCTGGCAGATTACCGCGCCGGTCGTTATCGATATTACCAAGGAAACGCTGAAAAAAGTCGTCAGCCCCATTACCATTACCGCCATCAGCACCGAAATGAAGAAGAATGAATTTTTTCAGGGCATGAACGGTGAGAAAGTGGCCGAATCGCTCAATGACGATATGCTGGGAGGACGCGGCGTGCGTTTAGAGTGCCGCCGTACCGAAAGTGCGGAGGAATGTGTTGCGCGCAATCCCGAAAAGGCTGCCGAAGAGGCCGGCTGGGGCGGGCTGAAACGGCAGTTGGAGGATTTCAACAACGCCTATTCTGGCTGCCGCGATCAAATTGCCACCAATCCCGACATCGATTTGAATAACGATGTGGCGGTATATGACGAAACCGTCAAATGCCTGATTTTGTCCAATCAGGGCGAAATGTTGGACAAACTGGCCAAAAGCGATAAGAACTTGGCTGCCGCCGTCAGGCAAACCAAAGCCAAACTCTCCGACCGCTGACGGAATGTCGTAACGTAGGGCTGCACCACATAAGGCACAGCCCCATGTGCAGCTTTGAATTTGGAAGGGGTTATGCCCCCCAAACAAACCCGGATTCTGCCGCCCCGAAGGGCGGGGTTTCAACCATTAGGGAAATTTTGATGAAAACCAGCTATCTTGCCGCAGGCATGGCTGTCGCCGTGTTGTCGGCCTGCCAGTCGGCCGCCACACAAAAGGCTGAATTCGAGGCTGTGCAAAACGCCTGCCGAAACCATTACCGCAATGAGGCCGCCGGTTTGGCAAAAGACGGCAAAATCAAGGCCTGCATCGAAAGCCGCCTGAACAGGCAAACCCGTTAAATGCCGAAAAAAATCCTGATTGTCTCACCCAGCTGGATAGGCGACTGCGTCATGACCCAGCCGCTGTTGCGCCGCCTGCGCCGTTTCAACTCCGATTGCCGCATCGACGTCTTCGCCCCCAAATGGTCGATGGCCGTCTACCGCCATATGCCCGAAGCCGCCGATATTATCGAAAACCCCTTCGGTCACGGCGCACTGGCGTTGAAGCAGCGTTGGAAGCTCGGCAGGCGGCTGGGGCGGCGCGGCTACGGGCAGGTCATCGTCCTGCCCGGTTCGCTGAAATCGGCCTTTATCGCCTTTGCAACGGGCATAAGGCGGCGGACGGGCTATGTGGGCGAATCGCGTTATTTCCTGCTCAACGACATCCGAAGGCTCGACAAGGCCGCCCTGCCGCTGATGGTGGACCGCTATACCTCGCTGGCCTATCCCAAACAGGACGATTTTGACGGCCATACGGAATACCCGTCTTTTTCCATCGATGCCGCAAAGCAGGGTGCGGCCTTGAAAAAATACGGCTTGAATACCGAAAGCCGAATCATCGCCTTCTGCCCGGGCGCGGAATACGGGCCGGCCAAACGCTGGCCGCCGCGCCATTTTGCCGCCTTGGCCAAACGGTATGCCGCCCAAAATTGCCAAATTTGGCTGTTCGGTTCGCATAAAGACCGCGCCGCCGCCGAAGAAATCAACCGGCTTGCGGGCGGCCTGTGCGCCAATTTGTGCGGGCATACCGATTTGGACGAAGCGATAGAACTGCTCGCCTGTGCCGATACGGCCGTCTGCAATGACAGCGGGCTGATGCACTTGGCGGCGGCAGTCGGCTGCAAAATCGTTGCCGTTTACGGCTCTTCCAGCCCCGAACACACGCCGCCTTTGAGTCATCGGGCGAAAATCGTCAGCCTGAACCTGCCCTGTTCGCCGTGTTTCAAACGCGAATGCCCGCTCGGGCATACCGATTGCCTGAACAAGCTGTTGCCCGAACAGGTTTGGCAGGCGGCAGAAGGGGATATGCGCACCATGCAAAATGGGGAAAGGGAAATCCGGTTTTCTTCGGGCGTCCGATTATAGAGGGCAACTGTCTGTCGTGTGATGGCATCATCCTGCCCACAGGGCTGCACATACGCCCTGAAGGGCGGGGTTTCAACCATTAAGGAAATTTTGATGAACCGCGCGATTTAGAAGCAAATTCGAGGCCGCCTGAACGTGGTGTTTTCAGGCGGCCGTGGCTTCAAATTACCTTCAAACCGTGCCTTGCGCCTTCATTTTTTCTTCGCCGAACTCCAGCTTGCTCAAAGCAGCCAGATAGGCTTTGGCCGTGGCGGCCAGTACGTCGGTATCCGCGCCCTGCCCGTTGACGACGCGGTTGCCGCGCGCCAGACGCACGCTGGTTTCGCCCTGGCTTTCCGTGCCCTGCGTTACCGCGTTCACGGAATAAATCTGCAAAGTCGCGCCGCTTTGCGCCACGCTCTCAATCGCTTTGAAAATCGCATCGACCGGACCGGAACCGGTAGCGGAAGCGCGTTTTTCTTCGCCCTTGATGCTGAACACGATGTCGGCGCGCGGCTCTTCGCCGGTTTCGGTGCTGATTTTTTGGGAGATGAATTTGTAGCTTTCCGCGTTCATGCTGCCCATTTCGTCAGACACCAGCGCGTGCAGGTCTTCATCGAAGATTTCGCGTTTTTTGTCGGCAAGCTCTTTGAAGCGGGCAAAAGCGGCATTCAATGCTTCTTCGCTTTCCAATTCGATGCCCAATTCGACCAATTTGCTGCGGAACGCGCTGCGGCCGGACAACTTGCCCAAGGTCAGGCGGTTGGTGGCCCAGCCGACCGATTCGGCAGTCATGATTTCATAAGTTTCGGGGTGTTTTAGTACGCCGTCCTGATGGATGCCCGATTCGTGCGCGAAGGCATTTGCGCCGACCACCGCCTTGTTGGGCTGAATCGGATAACCGGTGATGGTGGACACCAGTTTCGATGCCGGCACGATTTGCGTGGTGTCGATACCGGTTTCTAGGCCGAAGAGGTCGTGGCGCACTTTCAACGCCATCACAATTTCTTCCAAGCTGGCATTGCCCGCGCGTTCACCCAAGCCGTTGATGGTGCATTCCACCTGGCGCACGCCTGCCTGAACGGCAGCCAGCGAGTTGGCAACCGCCATGCCCAAGTCGTTGTGGCAGTGTGTGGACCAGATGACCTTATCGCTGTTGGGCACGCTTTTGATGATGTTGCTGATACGCTCATACCAAACGGAAGGGATGGAGTAGCCGACGGTATCGGGAATATTGATGGTGGTCGCGCCCGCTTCAATCACCGCCGTAAAAATTTTAGCCAAAAAGTCCAAATCGGAACGAACCGCGTCTTCGGCGGAAAATTCCACATCATCCGTATATTCTTTGGCGATTTTCACCGCTTTCACCGCCGCATCAATTACCTGCTGCGGCTTCATTTTCAGCTTGTACTCCATATGGATGGGGCTGGTGGCGATAAAGGTGTGGATGCGTTTTTTCGGCGCGGGGGAAACGGCTTCGCCCGCCTTGCGGACATCGTTTTCAACGGCACGCGCCAACGAGCAGACGGTGGCGTTAGTGATGATTTTGGCAATCGCGTTCACCGATTCGAAATCGCCCGGGCTGGCGGCGGCAAAGCCCGCTTCAATCACGTCCACGCCCATTTTTTCCAACTGGCGGGCAATACGGATTTTCTCTTCTTTAGTCATGGATGCGCCGGGCGACTGTTCCCCGTCGCGCATGGTGGTGTCGAATATGATGACGCGGTTGTTTTGGCTGGTGGTCATGGTGTTTTTCTCCAAGGTGGTTTGCTGCTGCATAAAGGCGTTCAAATCCAACGGCCGCCCTTGGGCTTCGGCCAGCGCGGTCAGCTTTTGCAGTTGCGCCAAAGGCAGCGAGCCGCGCGTGCGCCATTTGTAGATGGCGGCCGTGCTGGCGGCATTTTTCGGGTCTTGCTGCTTCAAGGCTTCGGCCAGAGCGTTTACACCGCCGAAATAGGCGATTAAGCGGTCGATATTCAGTTGCATATTTTGTCCAATCGTCATCGGGCATTTTCTTCAAAGAAGCGGCGATTATACTTTTTTTAGACATTTTAGCAATGAATTTTTTAAAAATATGCCAAACCATCCATCTTAAAATCAAATTTTAGGACTTTTTGTCCAATTTAGAGTAATGTTTCTCAAAAAAGAAACGCAAACACTTTTTCAAATCAATCTGTTAAAATACGCCCCTTTTATTTACGAGTATCCGCCATGCCTGTTGCCGCCGTCGAACAAATCAACCGCCTGCTGCCGCAAACCCAATGCCGCGAATGCGGTTACGACGGCTGCCTGCCCTATGCGCGCGCGTTGGCGGCAGGCGAAGCGGCAATCAACTTGTGTGCCCCCGGCGGGGAAACCGTGATGCTGGACATCGCCGGCCTGTTGGGCAAACCGCCGGTTGCGCCTGCCAAAACCCAAGCCAAAGCACTGGCATGGATAGACGAATCGGTCTGCATAGGCTGCACCGCCTGCATCCGAGCCTGCCCGGTTGATGCGATTATGGGTGCGTCGAAGCTGATGCACACGGTGATTGCCGAAGAATGTACCGGCTGCGGCCTGTGTGTCGCCCCCTGCCCCGTCGATTGCATCCACATGCTGCCGAACGGTGCCGACTATTTGCCGCAATCGCGCAGCCTGTCGGGCGGGGAAACCGTGCCGCGCTTTGCCGCCGCTGCCCATGCGCAAGCGCGTTTCGAACGGCACGAAAGCCGCAAAGCGCGTGAAGACGCGGGGAGAAAAGCCTACCGTGCCGAACGGGAAGCTGCCGCCCGCCGCGCCGCCGCAGCGGCTGTTCCGACCGCGCCGTCCACCGTGCAGCCGTCGGCCAAACCTGCCTTCAACCCCGCCGACCTGATTGCGCAGGCCATGGCGCGCGCCAACGCCCAGCAAACCCAACGCAGCGTACCGTCCAACCGCGAACATTTCAAACAAGCGCAAATCAAGGCGGCTCAGGAAAAGGCCACCTTCCGCCGCTACCAGCGCGACGCGCAATATGGCAACGAAACGGAAAAAGCCGCCGCCATCGAGTGGCTGCGGCAATACAGGGAAACACAGGAAGGGAAAAATATTGGATAGGAATGTGGCAGAGTAGGGGAGTAGGAAAATCGACATTAAAAACAAGGTCGCCCATAAATCATTTGGACGGCTTTGTTTTTTTAAGGGACGTAAAATCCCCGTGTGCTGGGGGAAGGCTGCCGACTGCGAAATCTTGGCGGTATGCCCGCCGACGTCTTAATCCCCG
>CAUVCE010000041.1:0-13496 GCA_963550425.1 uncultured Neisseria sp. | reverse complement strand
ATATCCGGCCGTAAAATTTGACTTGGCCGAAACATTTCATCGAAAATGCCTGCCTTTTGCCTTTTCAGACGGCATCCTTTCCCTAAAAGGCCGTCTGAAAACATGACTCGCAACATCAAAGGAAAACACATGTTCCGAACCCTGCTCGGCGGCAAAATCCACCGCGCCACCGTAACCGAAGCCGACCTGAACTACGTCGGCAGCATCACCATAGACCCCGACCTGATGGATGCCGCAGGCATCTGCGTCAATGAAAAAGTCGCCATCGTAAACAACAACAACGGCGCGCGGCTGGAAACCTACACCATCGCCGGCGAACGCGGCAGCGGCACGGTCTGCCTGAACGGCGCGGCGGCACGGCTGGTGCAGAAGGGCGACATCGTCATCATCATGTCCTACGTCATGCTGTCCGAACCCGAAATCTCCGCCCACCAGCCCAAAGTCGTACTGGTGGACGAGCACAACAAAATCCGCGACATCATCCGTTACGAACCGCCGCACACCGTCCTTTAAACCAAACGCCGCAGGCCGTCTGAAAACCGAAAACATCCCTTTCAGACGGCCTTGCAACGGAAGCCGACCATGACCGACCAAATCCCCGAAGCAAACCAAGACACGCAGCACCACCGCAGCATCCGCAGCTACGTCCTGCGCCAAAGCCACATGACCGCCGCCCAGCAGCGCGCCATCGACACCCTGTGGCCGCAATTCGGCCTGGATTATCAGGAAACGCCTGCCGACCTGAACCAAGCCTTCGGCCGCGGCAACCGGAAAATACTCGAAATCGGCTTCGGCATGGGGACGGCCACCGCCGAAATCGCCCGCCGCCTGCCCGATGACGACTTTCTCGCCATCGACGTACACGGGCCGGGCGTCGGCAACCTGCTCAAACTGATAGGCGAACAACACATCGCCAACATACGCGTGATGCGCCACGACGCGGTGGAAGTTGTCGAAAACATGCTGGCGGACGGCGGCCTGGACGGCATACACATCTTCTTCCCCGACCCTTGGCACAAAAAACGCCACAACAAACGCCGCCTGATACAAGCCCCCTTCGTGGCCAAACTGCTGCCCAAACTCAAAAGCGGCGGCTACATCCACCTGGCGACCGACTGGGAAGAATACGCGATGCAGATGCTCGAAGTCTTAAACGGTTTCCCCGAATTGCAAAACACCGCCGAAACCTACGCCCCCACGCCCGCTTACCGCCCCGAAACCAAATTCGAAGCGCGCGGCAAACGGCTGGGGCACGGCGTATGGGATTTGGTATTCGTCAAGCGGTAATATCCGTTTTACCCGAAAACATAGTGGGTTAAACTTAACCCGCTATAAAAACCGTGTCATCCCGGACAGTTACAGGCCGGACAGAGTGCAGGCCTTGTGCCGCTGCCCGGGAACGTCCACCAGTTTCAAACCGACCTGATACAGTTGGCGTAGATTTTCTTCATTGACAATCTCAGCCGTATTCCCTGCCTTCAAATGACCCGAACCGTCCAAAATGGCCGTCTGACTGTTTGGGCAACGGCCGTGCAGCAACAGCGGGTGTTCCGGATTGTGCGTCGTCATCACCACCGTGTAACCCTGTTCCGACAAATCGGCAATCAGGCGCAACGTTTTGGCGGCATTGCCGTAGTCCAAGGCGGAGGTCGGTTCGTCAAACAAAATCAGCTGCGGTTCCTGCACCAATGCTTTGGCAATATTCGCCAACTGCCTTTCGCCGCCGCTGGCATCCATATAAATATGGTCGGCAAGGCGGGCAATGCCCAAAACATCCAACGCCTGCCTGGCACGTTCATAATCCGCCGCATCGGGCTTTTGCATCATTCCCAACCGCGCGGCACGACCGAGAACCGTATACTCCAACATCGTATAACGGTAAGTTTGCGGCGGATACTGCGGCACATAAGCGGTTATTTTTGCCATCTGGCGCGCGCTCATGTCCTGCACCGGCCTGCCGTCCAACATAATCCGGCCGCTTTGCGGCTTCAACAAGCCGGCTATACAGTTCAACAAAGTAGACTTGCCCGCACCGTTGCGGCCGAGCAGGGTCAGCAGCCCGCCTTTGTCCAGTTTCAAATCAATCCCGTTTAAAACCGAACGGTTACGGTAGGCATAATACAGATTGCCGATATCCAACATCATTCAGTTACCTTCTGCCGCACCAAAATCCAAGCAAAAAACGGCGCGCCGATAAAACCGGTCATAATCCCCAACGGGATTTCCTGTTCATAAAGATTACGCGACAACATATCGGTCAGCATCAGGAACACTGCGCCGATCAAAGATGCCAAAGGCAAAGCGCGCAAATTGTTGTCCCCGCCCAACATCCTTGCCAGATGCGGCACGACCAAACCCAGCCAGCCTATAGTGCCGCTCAGGCAAACCGCCGAAGCCGTCAGCAGCGTGGCACATATCACCACCACCGTCCGCTCATATACGATATCCGCCCCCGCCATCCGCGCTTCGCGGTCTCCCAACGACAACACGTTAATCCGCCAACGCATGGCAAACAAAACCAATATGGCCGCCAATATCAATGGCGCCAACATGGCCAGGTTGCCATAATCCGATTTGGCCAAACTGCCCAACTGCCAATAGACGATTTCCGCCAATTCCGTTTCGGGGTCGGCCAGATATTTTACCAATCCCAAAACCGAAGACATAAACCCCGACACCACAATACCGGCCAACACCAGCACGATGGCCGAATCGCGGCCGATCAGTTTGGGCAGTGCCAAAGTCGCGCCCACCGCCGCCAACCCGCCGATAAAGGCCGCAGCCTGAATCCCCCAAATCCCCGAACCGGCCAAAATTGCCGCAGCCGCGCCGATGCACGCGCCGGCCGAAACACCGAGCAAATCGGGAGATACCAAAGGATTGCGGAAAATACCCTGATAAGCCGTTCCCGCCGCCGACAGTGCGGCACCGACCAAAACCGCCGCCAACACGCGCGGCAGACGCAGATTCAACACCACATTCTGTTGTATTTCGTCAGGATTCTGTTGCAACAAACTCAACCATACCCCTTCCAGCGGAACGGCAAACCGCCCCCACGACAAAGACATGGCCGCAGTGGCGGTTAAGGCCGCAGCCAACAAGGCCAACATCAACTTATACGGCGGATAACGACGTACGGACTTCGTTTCATTCACCATTTCAAATCCAACAACCCGAATCGGGAAAAAATAAAGCCGCATATTCTATCGGCGGTGCGGCAGTACCGTTATCCGTCAAAAGACGTAAAAAAACGTATCCTTCTTTTGAAGGAAAATATCGCACATGCAACATTAAAAAACGCGATAATATCAATATTGATAATCAGATAAAAATTTTTAAAATTAATCCTTTCAGCCTAATACTTCGGATAACTTTTACTTTTACTTACTTAATTTAAAATGCTGCCCGCTTTTTGATATGCCCGAAATTTACCTTCTGTTTTATTAAGAACCGGGATAAAACAGAAATTTAATTATTTTAAATGTCAAACGGTTAACCGGCTGCCGGGTCGAATTGTGGGCTGGGAATCCAAAACGCATAAACACACTCCGATTATTATACGAATATCATTTCAAGGATTACGTCTCATGACTTCTTCCATTTTTAAATTAAGCATTTTAAATACCCTGTTGCTTACCGCCTTTACCGCTTATGCCCAAGATGGCGAGACCGCTGCAGAAACCGCCGAGGGGGAGCTGCAAACTGTTCATGTAACAGCGGAACGACAAGTCAAACAGCAGTTGGGCGCTTCCACCATTACCGCCCAAGACATCCAAAAAAACCCCGTTACCAACGATTTGTCCAAAATCGTCAGCAAAATGCCCGGCGTAAACATGAGTTCCAACTCGCCCGGCGGCGAACGCGGCAACAAACGCCAAATCGACATCCGCTCCATGGGGCCGGAAAACACGCTGATCCTTATAGACGGCAAACCGGTAACTTCACGCAATGCCGAGCGATACGGCAGAAGCGGTGTGCGTAACACCCGTGGCGACAGTAACTGGGTGCCTGCTGAAATGGTGGAGAAAATCGAAGTATTGCGCGGCCCGGCCGCCGCCCGTTATGGTTCCGGCGCGATGGGCGGCGTGGTAAATATTGTTACCAAGGGCATCAGTGACGAAGTTTCCGGAAGCGTGGGTATTTATGCGGACCATCCGCAAAGTGACAAAGAAGGGGCAACCCGCCGTGCAAATTTCGTGCTTTCCGCCCCTTTGGTTAAAGACACTTTGGGTTTCCGCGTTTATGGCAATCTAAACAAAACCCAAGCCGATTCATTCGATATCAACGACAGTGTGAAAAGTTCGCGTACTGCATTGAGCGCGGGACGGGAAGGCGTACGCAACAAAGACATTGCAGGCCGTCTGCAATGGAATATTACCCCAAATCAAAAACTGATTTTGGATACCTCATACAGCCGGCAGGGCAACATCTATAACGGCGACACCCAAAGCAGCAATGTGCTGGTTGCCGCCATACAGCCGATTGCACAACAACTGATAGGCAGGGAAACCGCCAGACTTTACCGCCAAAGTTATACCTTAACCCATAAAGGAAAATGGGACTGGGGCAATACCGAAACTTATGCGGGCTACGACAAAACCGTAAACAGCCGCCTGCCCGAAGGCCTTTTGGGCAGTACGGAGGGTGCGTACAATACCACCGAAGGTTTCGCCGACAGCATATTGAAAAACTACCGTTTTGGCAGCCGTTCAGATTTTTCCATTAAAAATCATACATTAACAATAGGTGCGGAAGCCGGTCATGCCAAATTGGACGATGCGGCCTCCATGACGGCCAATATGCGTGTTTACGGCGTTATCCCATGGTTGGCCAATTCCGGCCGCAGCGGAAAGGCTTCGCAAACGGAATATGCCTTGTATGTGGAAGACAATATCGCCTTAAACGGCGGCAAAACATTCCTGACGCCGGCTTTGCGTTGGGACAGGCACAGTGTTTCCGGTTCCGCATGGACGCCATCGCTCAACTTCTCCCACGCCTTCAATCCGGCATGGAAAATCAAAGGCGGTATCGCGCGTGCCTACAAAGCGCCCAACCTTTATCAAAGCCAGCCAAATTATCTGCTGATAAACGCCAGTAACGGCTGCCCGATAGACCGCCAAAACCATTGGAACAATCCCAATGCCCTAAACAATGGCGGCGGCAATGGCACACGCGCCAATCCTTATACCAATAACAGTGCGCAAGGTTTTGATTGGGGGCGCGCCTGCTATTTCCTCGGCAATAAGAATATCAAACCCGAAACCAGTTTGAACAAGGAAATCGGCTTCGAATTTTCTCAAAACGGTTATTTGGCATCGTTGGCTTATTTCCATAGTGATTACCGCAACCGGATTGTGGACAACGGCCGGTTCATCGAAACCGTCGATGGTAATTACGACCGCGAAATCCGTTCGGAAAACACGCCCGACGGCACGCCTGTTTATCGCAATTACAAAGGTACAAACGTCTACCGTTGGGGTAACGGGGCACGCGCCGTTATTTCCGGTTTGGAAGGCAATTTGACGCTTCCCTTAATCGGCAGGCACCTGACAATGACCACCAATTTCACTTATATGCACAAAAACGAAGACCGTGCCACTAAAAATCCGGTTTCCATCGTACCCAGATATACGGTTAACAGTACTTTGAATTGGAGGATTAATGACTCATGGGATGTCAATGCCTCCTACACGCGGTACGGCCGTCAGGTTACCCGAAAATATCCCAACCGCTTTATGGATGTCGTTTACAATAGCGGCGAAAGTATCGTAAAACATTATGAATTGGGCAGCTATGGTATATTCGGGCTGAACGCCGGCTATAACTGGCAGGATAAGGTCAATGTGCGTGCCGGTGTGAATAATCTGTTCAATAAAAAAATCCTGCGTACCGCCGGTACGGCACGAACCTATAACGAACGAGGCCGCTCTTATTATTTGAGTGCGCGTTGTTTGTTTTAAACGGTGTTGTTAAAGCAAGGCCGCCTGAAACAAAATGTTTGTACTTTTAAGGCGGCCACCCCTTCCAACCATATTAGGAAAATCCCGATGTATCGAAACCTGAAGAAAATACTGGCTGGCACACTGCTTTCAGCCTTTATCCTGACCCCTTCACTGCCCATATACGCCCGCCCCGTTCAAGACATCAACGGTAAAAAAATCGAACTGGCCGATCAGGTAAACCGCATTGCCGATTTATGGCATGCAAACAATCAGGTCGTACTGCTTTTGGGCGGCGGCGACAAACTGGTCGCCACGACCGATATTATCCGCAACAATCCGTGGTTTGCAGAAGTTTTCCCTAAAATCAAAACCGTTCCTGCTTTGACCAACGGCCAAGGTGTTCAAATGGAGGCACTATTGGCCGTACGCCCCGATGCCGTATTAGTATCCAGCCCCACCATTCAACAGCAGGTGCAAAAAGCCGGCATGAAGGCGGTATTGGTTATTTTCCAAGACTTTGACGGCTTGAAAAAAACCGTCCGTATTACCGCCTCCGTCATTGGCGGCAACGCGCCAAAAATTGCAGAGGCCTACATCGGCGAATTGGATGGAAATATCAATTTTGTCAAAAGTCGGATTAAAAACATACCTGAAAACCGCCGCCCCACCGTATTACATATCACAGGCAGTACCAATCTGATCGAGGTAGACGGCGGGAAATCCATGATTGGCGAATGGATACGTTTGGCAGGCGGCCGCAGCATCTTGGCGGAAACGGGTAACAAGGCCGTTATCAGTTTGGAGGAAATCATCAAAGCCGACCCGGAAATCATCATTGTCGGCAGCGGACGTACCAGTGGCAGCAAGGGTATAGATGAAATTAAGAAAAATCCCGCATGGAAAAGCATACGCGCCGTCAAAAACGGCCGCCTGTATGCCAACCCGTCAGGAACTTTCCCATGGGACAGATACAGTGCCGAGGAAGCCCTGCAAATTTTATGGGCGGCGAAACTGTTCCACCCCGAACAATTCAAAGACCTCGATATGGTAGCCAAGACCCAGGCATTCTATAAAAAATATTACAATTACAACCTTAGCCGTGCCAATGCGGAACGCATGCTGGCCGGATTGCCGCCTGTGGGCAAGTAAAACGGGGTGTCGGAACCCAAGCGCCATGCCAAACCATTGCCCGGAAACCAAATTCGAATCGCACGGCAAACGCTTGTGTTATCCCATTCAAATAGACAGATAAAGATTAACTGCCGTTATTGGCTTTTTTATCCGGCCTGACAAACAGAAACAGCGAGGTCAGCGCCCTCGGCATGTCTGGCCGGCATATCTTCCTACGCGCCTAAAAATTACAAACTTTCAAAACCTTCCGGCTTAATGCCATTCGATGGTTTCATGGGATGCGGCCACGCCCCTTCCAAATAAGCCCTGATCCCACCGCCCTGAAATGAAGGGCGGGGTTTCAACCATTAAGGAAATTTTGATACAAAACAAGCCACACCCAAACCGCACAAACGGCGGCCAACAGCCAGACCATAATAATCAAAGGTGCGACAATTAGGGTAAGTATCGGCGGAAAAATAGACGGCGGCATTATTTTTATAACTGAAACTGTTTGAGAGAGCTTATGGTTTCAGACGGACGAAATATCTACCGTCAAAGCGGTAGCGGATACGGCGGTTGCTGACTTCGGCGGGGCCGTAGGCGGCTTCGGGATTGTTTTTATCCAATTCCGGTACAAGGGGAAAGCTGATGGTTTTCGTTTTTTTATTGTAAGTAAAATTCTGACTGCCTTTGTTTGCATTGCCCAAAGAACTGTATTCATACTTGAGTAAGTGGGTTGGTTTTTGTGCGCGGATAATATTGAGGGGACGCATTTTCCCGTTGTCAGCCTGCCAAATCGATAGGCTTTGCGCAAACAGACTGGTGCTGTATCTGCCCAGATAAGTCAGAAGGTAAGCTTTACCATGTTTTCCGAATGAGTCAGCGTATATACCCGTCAGAAGGTTGGTATCGCCATCCTGTACAAAAATCCGACCCGAATCATCGCGATATTGCAATACTGTTTGGTATTCGTGCAATGTCCCGCCGCTTTGGCTGTCCCAACTGAAACCAATCAGGTGTTTGTCGTCCGATATGTAAGGCTGTTTTGAACAAGCAGCCTTGATACACGGGTAGGATGAGATTCAGCTCATCAATCTATTGTATGCTCCAAAATGGTGGGCAGAAGCCCATACATGAAAAGGTATCTATTTTTGTGTAAATTAGCTATATAGTTATATTTTTAAAGAATTTTTATGTCTACTGCAACCGACATCGCATTGCGTCTGCTAAGGCAGAAACAGCAAGCCGCCGAGGTTTATCTGGCCAAACGGCAACCCAAGCAATATTTTCAAACTCACAATTTAGCCGTCAGCCAAGCTTTGTGCGGGTTGTGGCCGTTGTTTTTTCCCGAGGGGGATTACTGCCTTTTGGCAACGGGCGGCTGCGGGCGCGGCGAAATCTATCCTTATTCGGATACTGATTTGGTGTTGGTGTCGTCCAAAGCTATAGACGGCATGGGGGAGGAAAAGATTGCTTCTTTTGTGCAAACACTGTGGGATTGCGGCCTGTCTCCCGCGCTGAAAAGCGGAACGGCAGACGAATTGTGTGCCGATGCGAGGGAAGACCTGACTGCCGATACCGCTTTTTTGGAAGCCCGCTTTTTATGCGGCAATGTTGCTTTGGCGCAAGGGTTTTCCCATGTCCTGAACGCGCAGCGGCATCCGGCCGCCTTTATCGAAGGCAAGTTGTTGGAGATGCGTCACAGGCACGACAAGCAGCAGGGTTCGGGTGCGGTTTTGGAACCCAATGTCAAGACGTGCCCGGGCGGTTTGCGCGATATTCATACCATGCTTTGGTTGGCCAAAGTCCAAGGTTTGTCCGCCGACCTGCCGTCGCTTATTGCCAGCCGCATACTTACTCGTGCCGAAGCGGGCATTTTGGCCAACAGCCATAAGGAATTGGCTAAAATCCGCATCGACCTGCATTTGGCTTCGGGCAGGGAGGAAGACCGTTTGGTTTTCGACTTGCAGATGCGTTTGGCCGAACGCATGGGTATCGGTAAGGAAGCGGGCTGTTTGGGCAGTGAGAAGCTGATGCGTACTTTTTACCGTGCGGCAAAGGCCGTCAAACAGCTCAACGGCATCATCCTGCCCATGTTGCGCGGCCGTGTTTATTCGCCCCTGCCCCGCGTTGCCAAGGATATTGATGGGGATTATTTTCAAATCGGCAATCAGGTTGCTGCCAAAAATGCCGATTTGTTTCAAAAACACCCGCAACATATTTTTAAGGTTGTCGGGTTATTGCAGCAGCGCGGCGATTTGACGGAAATCGAACCCGATACGCTGCGCGCGTGGTGGGCGGCCACCCGCAGGATAAACCGCCGTTTTTACGCCGATGAAGCCAACCGCCGCCGTTTTGTCGGCTTTTTCCGCCACGGCGGCGGCCTGACCCATATTATGCGCCTGCTCAATCTGTATGGCGTACTCGGCCGCTATCTGCCCGAATGGAATAAGATTGTCGGCCTGCTGCAGCACGATTTGTTCCATATCTATCCCGTGGACGACCATATCCTCACGGTGTTGCGCAATATGCGCCGCCTGGCCATGGAACAGCATGTGCATGAGCTGCCCTTCGCGTCCTCCGTCATGCACGCTTTTGATAAGAAATATCTGCTTTATCTTGCCGCGCTGTTCCACGATATCGCCAAGGGGCGGGGCGGCGACCATGCCGTGCTGGGGGTGGCCGACGCGCGACGTTTTGCCGCCGACCATTTTTTACCCAAGGAAGACGGCGAGATGTTGTGCTGGCTGGTGGAAAATCATTTGTTGATGTCGATGACCGCGCAAAAGGAAGATATTCAAGACCCCGATGTTGTTGCGCGTTTCTGCCGCCGCGTGGGAAACGCCGAACGCCTATCCGCCCTTTATCTGCTGACGGTTTCGGATATACGCGGTACGAATCCGAAAATTTGGAATTCTTGGAAAGCCGGCCTTTTGGAGGGGCTTTTTCAGGCCGCTTCGCGTTATTTTTCCGGCCAAACCGACAGCCGCGCCGCCGTAACCGGCCGCCGCCAAGCCGCCGCCGAAGCGGTGCTGAATGCGGCAGGCGTTCCCGAAAAGCAGCGGCGCAAGTTGTGGCAGGCGCTTGGCGCGGCTTATTTTGTGCGCCATCAGGAAAGTGAAATCCTTTGGCATGTTTGCTTGCTGGCCGGACACGCCGACCAAGCATGCGCCCATATCCGAACCGACCCCGACAGCCCCGATATGCTGCAAATTATGGTTTACCTGCCCAATGCGCCTCGCCTGTTTGCCGGGTTGTGCCGCATTTTCAGCCGCCATTGTCTGGATATCGCCGCCGCCCGGGCCTTTGTTACCGGACATGATTATGTGCTCGACACTTTTACGGTGCGTCCGCCAGAGGGCAGCAATGCGGCCGACATCGACCGCATCAAAAACGCGCTGATGGGCGAGCTGCAGGATTTTTTAAACGGAAAAAAACCGGAAGAATCGGGCAGCCGCACCGTCCGCAGCCGCCGCGCCAGACATCTACCCATCGCGCCGGTCGTTGATTTGCATGCGGAAGAAGAGTCGGGGTGGTATACTTTAAACCTGATTGCGGTCAACCGCCCCAACCTGCTGGCCGATGTGGCCGGTATCTTCAACCGCCACGGCATCAGCCTGCGTTACGCGAAAATCAATACTTTGGACGAACGGGCGGAAGACAGTTTTTTGCTTTACAGCACGGAATTGGATTCGCCAAACCGCCAGGTTATGTTGAAAAAGGAGTTGTCCGATGCGCTGGCCGTCTGAAAAAAACATAGCCCTAAAAACCTGCCTGCGGTAAGATACGCATATTGCCCACCTCCAAACGAAAGGAAAAACATGAGTCAGGAAGAAAACAAAATCAAAGTAGACGCCTATAACGGCGAACAGCAACAGCAGCCGCAAAAACCTGCCGAACCCGAATTGCCGGTTGTCGATAACAAAAAAGGCGAAACCACCGAGAGCGGCTGCTGCGGCGTTTGCGGAGGCTGATTTGCCTATGATGCAAATGGAAACGGTACGTTGGAAAGGCGTGCCGTTTTTTATTAAAATTTCCTTAATGGTTGAAACCCCGCCCTTAGGGGCGGTAGGATTTGGGTTTGTTTGGGAGGGGTGTAACCCCTTCCGGTAGGGCGACACACAGGGCTGTGCCTTATGTGCAGCCCTGTGTGTTGAAACATCATATGGATTCCGACTAGTAAGGAAATTTGATGAATCTTCCGATTATCGCCGTTGTCTGCCCCGACACGCGGGCGGATGCCGACATCCGAATACTTTGGCAGACTGCGGAAAGATTGAGGCGGCATGGTTTGCGGGTGGGGGGGGTGCTGAACAAGATAGGCGGCGACGGCCGCGTTGTGCGCGAAACCGCCCGTTCCATCGGTGATGGGCGCGAGTTTTCCATTATGCAGGATTTGGGCGGCGAATCGTCTTCCTGCAAACTCGACCCCAACGGATTGGCCGATTCCGCCTCCGTATTGCGCGGGGCGTTGGATGGGGAAATCCTGCCCCATGTTTTGTTTTTCAACAAATTCGGCATTGCCGAGGCACAGGGGCGGGGATTGCAAAACGAAATGGCCGAGGCCGTGTCCCACGGCATATATGCGGTATCGCCCGTGCGGCAAAAATACCTTGCCGACTGGCGCGCCTTTTCCGGCGGCTGCGGAACCGAACTGGCTGCCGGACAACTCTTCGATTATCTGACGTCGCGCATCAAAACAGGCTGAAATTCCATATAAAATATATTTTAAAGGGATATCTATGCGACATTTGCCGCAAAATATCGATTTTGCCGGATACTACCGCCTATATATGCAAAAAATCGGTTATGCCGAAAAACCCGCTTCTCATTGGGACAAAAAGGCACATTCCTTAAACCAACCAAGCCGTTTTTCCCAAAGCCCATACATACAAAACCTGCTTGCCCGCATAAATTGGGAAGAAACCTCCACCCTGCTCGATGTCGGCTGCGGAACGGGCGCGCTGGCACTGCCCGCCGCCCGAAAAACCAAACATGTCTACTGCATGGACTATAGCGCGGTTATGTTGGATTTTTTGGCCGAAAACGCCCGTCTGGCCGGCATCGGAAACTATTCCGCCCTACATATGGACAAGGCATCGGATTGGCGCGGGCAGGTTCCTGTTTGCGATACCGTGGTCTGCTCCCGTGCCGGACTGGATGGCGATTTGGCCGCCTTGTTTGCCAAACTCAGTGCTTATGCCAAATACCGCGTCTACTACACCCATCTGGTCGGCGGCCGTTTCGACATCCCCGAGCTGTCGGCCATACTCGGGCAGGAACAAAAGCCTTTCCCCGATTATATTTTCGCCGTCAACATCCTGTATCAAATCGGGTATAATCCCAAACTGGATTATATAACATCGTCAGGCCGCCTGAACGGCTGCCAAAACTGGAACACCTTTCAAACAGCCGTATGCGGACAATACGGCTTTACCGATTTAAACCATTTGGACGGTCAAACCCAAGCCGAATTGCGCCGCTGGCACGCCGACAACGCCGGCCTGTTCGACAGCCCGCGATACGGCATGAAATGGGCGTTGATCAGTTGGGAAACCGAATAAACACATTAGGAGAACCCCATGTTCAGCCACAGCGAAACCCTAACCTTCCCGCCGGGCACGAGCCGGTCTGCAGCCATGGCGTTTTTGTCGGAAATATTTGCCGAATTGGAGCAGGTCGAACCGGGCTGCCAAGACTACATCCATTTTCGCATCCATGCCGACGGCCGTGCCATACAGGCCAAAATAACCGTCCTACTCCCCGGATTGGAGTTGCCTTTGGCGGACAAACTGCTTTGTGCCGCCGAACAGGGCATTATCCTGCGGAAAACCTGAAAGGCGGCGCAACCGCAGGGGCGGTGCTTTATGTGCCGTTCCGAGTTTGAAACATTTAACCGGCGGTTATGTTATCCTGCCTGCCTTTCCCAACAAACAGAAAGAACAAACAATGTCGCTGACCCATCTGGACGGCCGGGGAAAAAGCCGCATGGTGGACGTGGGGGGCAAAGCCGTTACCCGCCGTACCGCCGTTGCCGCCGGCCGCGTCGTCTTCCCGCCCGAAACCTACGCCCAAATCCAACAAGCCAACGGCCGTACGGCCAAAGGCGCGATTGCCGAAGTGGCGCGGATAGCGGGCATCATGGCGGCCAAAAATACCGCGGACCTGATACCCATGTGCCACCCCATGATGCTGGAACGCTGCAAACTCGAGCTCGACTACGATGACGCGCGGCACAGCCTGAACATTACCGCCGAAGTGGCCGTAACCCACAAAACCGGCGTGGAAATGGAAGCACTGACCGCCGTTTCCGTGGCCGCGCTTACCGTTTACGACATGACCAAGGCATTGAGCCACGACATCGAAATCCAAGATATCCGCCTGAACCACAAATCCGGAGGCAAACATGAGTTCAACCGTTGAAATTACCGTACTGTATTT
>CAUVCE010000040.1:0-13560 GCA_963550425.1 uncultured Neisseria sp. | reverse complement strand
TGTCTTTTGTGATGATTTTGTTGCAGCCGCAGTAGTAGCAGATGGTGTCGCAAAAAGGGATGTGGATGTAGAGCGACAGGGCTTTATTTTTCGTTTCGGAAGAGTGGCGTTTTGCCAATGCTTCAATATAATCGCCGGCGGCAAAACCGGCATGAAAACGGTCGGCAGTCGGATAGGAGGTATAACGCGGGCCGCTGGCGGGCAGCGAGGCAATGAGTTCCCGGTCGAATTCGGGGCGGGTATCTTGTGAAATAGAAATAATTTTCATAGTGTGTGGTTTGATATTAGTCAAAATTATCGTTGTTTGTTAGAATGGCACGGCTTTTAATCCAAGTGTTTTAATAATGTGGTTCAAGACAAACGATTATTGTATTTTGGAGCAGAGTCAAGAGGCTTCATTCTATGACGACACACACGCTATTACAACCCATGAAAACCCTTTGTTCCGGTTGTTCCTTGCGGGAATTGTGCCTGCCCATCGGCTTGCGGCCTGCCGAATTTGAAAAATTGGATGCGGTTATCCGGCAAAGCCGCCGTTTGAAGAAAGGGGAGTTTCTTTTTCGCACGGGAGAGGTATTCACTTCGCTTTTTGCCATACGGACCGGTTTTTTCAAGACAACCGTGGCCTCGCAGGACGGCCGCGATCAGGTAACCGGCTTTTTCATGTCGGGCGAATTGATGGGGATGGACGGCATTTGCGCCTATGCGCACAGTTGCGATGCGGTGGCTTTGGAGGACAGTGAGGTATGCGAGTTGCCTTTCGGCCATATGGAAGAGCTGGGCAAACATATCCCTAGCATACAGACCCATTTTTTCCGTTTGATGAGCCGTGAAATCGTGCGCGATCAAGGTGTGATGCTGTTGTTGGGCAATATGCGTGCGGAGGAAAGGATTGCGGCCTTTCTGTTGAATTTGTCGCAACGCCTGCATTTCCGGGGTTTTGCCGCCAATGATTTTATTTTGCGCATGTCGCGGGAGGAAATCGGCAGTTATTTGGGGTTGAAATTGGAAACGGTTAGTCGGACTTTGTCGAAATTCCACCAAGAAGGCCTGTTGGCTGTCGAACACAAGCATATCAGGCTGTTGCGCCCGGATTTGTTGAATCAGATGGTGTCGGGCGGGACGCATGCCGTCTGAACAATCCAAGCATCAAACAGCCGTCCATAATCTGAAGCGCAAATCCCAATAACGGGAAATACCGGTCTTGCTGCGGATTATCCTGTTGTCTTTTACATGATAATAATCTTTGGTGCGGCATTTGTTTGCAGAATATTTTAGCTTTTTTGATATAGAAAACCCTGCATGGGCAGGGCTTTGGATAAACAAAACGGAGATTAACGTTTGGAGAATTGTTTTGCACGGCGCGCCTTGTGCAGACCCGGTTTTTTACGTTCCACCGCACGGGCATCGCGGGTAACGAAGCCGGCTTGGGAAAGGGCGGGTTTCAAAGCTGCGTCATAGTCGATTAAGGCGCGGGTAATGCCGTGGCGGATTGCGCCGGACTGGCCGGTTTCGCCGCCGCCGGTTACATTGACTTTAATGTCGAATGCTTCGGCGTTTTCGGTCAAAACCAAAGGCTGGCGGACAACCATGCGGCTGGTTTCGCGTGAGAAAAATTCATCCACCGGACGGCCGTTTACGATGATTTGGCCGCTACCTTTTTGCAGGAACACGCGGGCAACCGAACTTTTGCGGCGGCCTGTGCCGTAGTAATATTTACCGTTCATGTCGCGTCCTTATTTCAATTCTAAAACTTTGGGCTGTTGTGCGGCGTGCTGGTGTTCGGCACCGGCATACACTTTCAGTTTTTTAATCATGGCATAACCCAAGGGGCCTTTGGGCAGCATGCCTTTTACGGCTTTTTCCAAGGCGCGGCCGGGAAATTGCTCCTGCATGACGCGGAAGGTGCGCTCGTAAATGCCGCCGGGGAAACCGGAATGGCGGTAGTATTTTTTACCTTCGAATTTGTTGCCGGTAACGCGCAGTTTGTCGGCATTAATGACGATGATGTAATCGCCGGTATCGACGTGGGGGGTGTATTCGGGCTTGTGTTTGCCTCGCAGGCGGCTGGCGATTTCGGCTGCTACCCGACCCAGCACTTTGTCTGCCGCGTCGATGACAAACCATTCGCGCTTTACCTCGTGCGGTTTGGCTGAAAAGGTTTTCATAAGGTTTATCCAAACAGATATATAGAAAGTTGTGGATTTTAGTGTGTTCGTGTTTGGCTGTCAATGCAAACGGCGTTTGCCCATATAAGGGGAAAGCACCGTCAGACGGTGCTTTATATGGGTTCCCCGCCGGTGGCGTTTCGGCTCAATCCGCTTGAACCTTGTCAAACAAGGCGGCTGTCTCGGGCAGTTTCGGGTGCTTTCCCGAAGGAAAGCTCGCGCCCACTGCGCGCCCGACAACCTTAAGCGAACGTATTGGTTCAAAGGAATGTATGCCTTCGCGTCCACCGCAGGGAAAAAGAGGTTATAACACTTTGGCCAAGGCCTTCTCGCAGGTCTCCGCCATCGCCGTTATTCTACGCTCAAAATCGCCGATTGCCAAACCGTCTTTCATGGAAAGTTTGAGCAGGTCGTGAACGACGTTTAAGGCGGCCATGATGATGATTTTGTCTGTCTCCACGATGCGGCCGCTGCTTTTGACCGCGCCGATTTTTTCGTTCAGCATGGCTACCGCCTGCAGCAGGGTCTCTTTTTCGGATGAAGGCGTGCCTATGCTGAATGTGCGGCTCATGATGGAAACTTGGACTTGTTCGGTGTTGTTCACGCTTGCTCCTTGTCGGCGGATATGGAAGACGGCCGGTTATGCGGCATCCTGTCCAACAGGTGTCGGATTTGCGCGGCCGATTCGGCCAATAAGGCGCGGTATTGTTCGTTTTGCCGGCTCAACCGCCCGATTTCGTCTTTCAGGTCTTTTTTGATTTTGTTCACTTGTGTGATGAGTGCGTCCCCCAGTTCGTCTATGGCGGCCTGATGCTGTTCGTCTTTGCGTTTTTGTTCGGCTTTGATGCGGACGTTTTCTATTTGGATGCGGCGGCTTTCGGTCAGCAGTTCATCGAATTTCCGCACCAGTTTTGAGACGTTGGCTTCGAGTTTTTCCAGCGGTTGGCTCATTGTGATGTCACTCCGGACGGCCGCCCGAATAAAAAGGCGGCCTTTTTGTCTATTCGGTTTTGGCTTCGCGCATCATCAGGCGTTCGACAACGTCTTTTGCGCTCAGTTCGTTGCGTACGAGTTCGTACAGGGTTTGGGTAATCGGCATGTCGATTTGGTGGCGGCAGGCGGTGTTGAATACTTCGTCTATGGTCGGCACGCCTTCGGCAACATGGCCGATTTCAGTCAGGACTTGGTGCAGGGGCTTGCCGGAAGCCAGGCCCAGCCCGACTTTGCGGTTGCGCGACAGTGCGCCGGTGCAGGTAAGGATGAGGTCGCCCATGCCGGCCAGCCCCATCATGGTTTTTTGTTGCGCGCCCAGTGCGACGGCCAGGCGGGTCATTTCGGCCAAGCCGCGCGTAACCAGTGCGGCGCGGGCGTTCAGGCCGTATTCGAGGCCGTCTGAAAGGCCGGTGGCGATGGCCATGACGTTTTTGACCGCGCCGCCGACGGCTGCGCCGATGATGTCGGTATTGGCGTACAGGCGCATGACGGGCGTGTTTAGTTTGCGCACCAGCCCGTTAATCCATTGCTCGTTTTCGGAGGCTAGGACAACGGCGCAAGGGAGTTGTTTGGCGAGTTCTTGGGCGAAGCTGGGGCCTGACAGGACGCCGATTTTGTCGTTATCGGGCAGGATTTCCCGGACGACCTGGAAGGTCAGCAGGCCGGTGTCGAGCTCGAAGCCCTTGCAGGCGGTTAGGATAGGCAGGTGGCCGTAACCGGCCTGTTTGACGAGTTCGGCGCTGTCGCGCAGCCCGGCTACGGAGGTAACCATTAAAACCAGTTCGCTGCCGTTTAGGGCTTCGGCCAAACCGGTGTGGGCGGTCAGGTTGTCGGGGAGGGCGAAACCCGCAAAATACCGTTTGTTTTCACGCCCGGCCTGCATGGCGGCCATTTGTTCGCGGTTGCGCGCCCAAATGGAAACGCGGTTGCCGTGCAGGGCGAAATGGATGGCCAGCGCCGTACCCCACGAACCTGCACCGATAACGGTGATTTTCATCAGCATTCCTTATTGTTTGAATCCCCGTCGGATTGGGGGGATGGTCAAATATTCAAAAAACGTAACAATATACCTTGTTACGCTTTTTCGTTAGCGGTTTTTCATCAAAATTTCCTTAATGGTTGGAACCCGGCCCTTCATGGCGGTAGAAATTTGGGTTTATTTGGGAGGGGCGTTACCCATTCCGGCAGGCGACACACAGGGCTGCGCCTTATGTGCAGCCCCGTGTGTTGAAACATGCCGCATTATGGCATTTTGGCGGCATTTGCTCAAATAACGGGGCTACAGGCCGCCGTAGGAGTGCATGCCGCCCATAAACAAATTAACCCCGACAAAGGCGAATGCGGTAACAAACAGGCCGATAACCGCCCACCAGGCCGGAATCTTGCCCCTCCAGCCCGATACTAGGCGCAGGTGCAGCCATACGGCATAATTCAGCCAGACGATAAATGCCCAAGTCTCCTTTGGATCCCAGCTCCAATAACCGCCCCATGCGTCTTTTGCCCACAATGCCCCCAATATGGTGGCGATGGTAAAAAACAAAAAACCGACCGCGATGGCCTTGTACATGACTTCCTCGATGACTTCGGCTTCGGGCAGCCAGCTTTCTTTGCCTTTTTCCGCGCTGCGGATGGCGAAAAGCTGGGCAATACCCAACATTGCGGCAATGCCGAATGCGCCGTAGCCGATAAAATTGGCCGGAACGTGGAGCTTCATCCACCAAGACTGCAAGGCGGGTATCAGCGGTTGGATTTCCTGCGCGTTGCGCGACAGACTGTACCATAAAACGAAACCCACCATACAGGCCATAAAGAAATAGATGAATACGCCCAGCCTTTGAATGGAAAATTTGCGTTCGTAATAACGGTACATTAGGGCGGTGATGACCAAAAACAGGATAAAGACTTCATATAGGTTGGATACGGGGATGTGTCCCGCCTGAGGCCGCAACAGGTAACTTTCGTGCCAGCGCACCAACAAGCCGGTCAGACCGGCCAGTGCGGACGTGATACCCAGCGCGCCTCCCATCCCCAACAAGGTGTTGTCGGATGTGCGCCGTTTGGCGGCAACGACTGCACCGGCCAGATAAGTGAACAGGGCGAGAAATATCAGGGCCAGTTGCCACATGATTGCCGACTGGCTGCCCAGCAGGTAACGAAGCAGGAATTTTCCGCCGTTGTCGAAATCGCCCGCATAGAGCAATACGCTGCAGTAGGCCAGTGCCGCCGACAGGGGTACGAGCCAGCGCAAGGGTTTGAAAAACCAACCTAATGCAATGGTGAAGGCGGCGCCCAGCCACAGGATGACGGTTTCGTATACGTCCATATGGTGCGGGATGCCGTATTGGGCAAATGCGGCAACCGCCAGTATGCAGGCGGCAAACAACATGTCTTTACCGTCCGACAGGCGCAGGAAAGGGCGTTTTTCCAAAAGTTCGTGTACGGGGGTTTCCCCCGCGGTTTTAGTTTGGGAGGCGTGCGTCATGGTTCAGCTCCTCGGCAAGCCGGCACAGGTGTTGCAGGCGTGCGGGAAATTCGGTTTTCAGGTCGCGTTCGTGGCGGCTGGAGGACATGGCGAAACGGATTTCGCCGTTTTCTTCAAACAGCAGCCAAGCGCGCTTTTCGCGGATGTAAAACATAAATACGGTTCCCAATACCAACAGCAGCGAGCCCAGGTAAACCAGGGATGTGCCGGGCGATTTGGTCATTTGAAGGCCTGACGAGCGGACTTCTTTGAAGCCGTCAAGCTGCAGCAGTATCGGCGCGGGGTATTCGGTCAGGCCGGTGTAGGTATCCATGGCGTTGAGCAGGAAGCGGTTGCGCGCTTCGCCTTGCGCCCAGTCGGGCACCCTTTTTTGGCGGATGGCTTCTTCCAAAGCCGCATTCGCGCCGCCAAACAGGATTTGATAGAAGTATTCCTGCATTCTGTCCCGTTCGTTTTCGGGTATGGCGGTTTGGATGAATTTGTCCAAGGCGGGATAACCCCCTTGGGCAAACAGCGCCAGTGTGTTTTCAACGGTGATTTCGAATTGGGGACGGATGCCCTCGGATACGCCCGCCGATGCGGCCTTGCTGATTTGTTTGCGCGCCGCCTCGTCATTGAGCATCTCGCGCCAAACCATAAAGGTGTCGATTTTGTTGTTTTTGTCGGCAGGAATGCGTAACCAGCGGTATCCCTGATCAAGGCCGCCGCGTGTGCCGGTAATGAAAAAGTAGCCGCCTTCCTGCCGTATCGGCAGCATGTAGTTTTTGTATTCCACCGCCTGCCCGCCCGCATCGCGCAGGCGGTAAATGATGCTGGGGCCCAGGTTGGTGAGCTTTATGTCGCGGCGGACGGAACGGACATCGTTGATTTTGTTTCGCAGGCCGTCTGAAGGCTTTTCAGGCGGCTCCGACATATCCTCCACATTCATTGCGGCAAACTGATCAAATTCCAAAGTATACTTTTGTTTCCCGTCCAAATTGAGCGGGAAGGCGTTCATGGATTTGCCGTTTAGCGCGGTGGCGCGGCTGCTGCGGGAAGCGAGGTCCCAAGCTTTGAACGACAAGTCCGAACCGCCGTCTGAAAAACTGGCTTGGTAAATAGTTACACCGTTCAATGTCAGCGGGTGATTTACACGGATGGTATGTTCGCCGGTATGGCCAGTGGCCTTGTCGGTAATGATCAGGTCGCTGGCGAAATTACTGGGCATACCGGTATCATAAAAATCGATATGGAACTTTTTCAACTTGACAGAAAAGGGGAGTTCCTGCACCAGCACGCCGCTGCCGGCATTTAAAAAAACCACGCCTGCTTCCTGTCCTTCGCCGATATTCACATTACCGCGAAAAGAGAGGTTGCCCTGTCCCAAAATACTTTCGGGCTTAAACTCGCTGACGAACACGGCTTTGCCGTCGGGAACGATGCGTCCGGCGAGTATGCCGATTTTCAGCATCAGGTTGCTGTCGATCAGGCCGCCGATGCAAATGACGATGATGGCCAGATGGGCGAAAATATAGCCCCACTTATTCACGGCTCCCTTTTTTGCCGCCACCAACACCGAACCGTCTTTGCGAACGGATTGCCTGACTGCGAAACCGTTTACGGACAGATATCGGGCGGCAATATCGGGCGGCAGTTTTTTTTCCAACAGGGCGGAGTATTTCATGGCGGCCAGCGACCGGCGGCTGGCATTGAGGCGGAAGGAGTGCATTTCGCGCCAAAAAGGCGGGATATTGCGCCACAGGCAAAGGCCGGTGCTGACCACCAGAAACAACATTATCGATACGAACCAAGCCGATGAATAAACATCAAACAGACCGAGGAAACGGAAGATTTCCGCCCAAAAAGGCCCGAATTTGACCACATAATCTGCTTGCGGCATATTTTGCTGCAACAAGGTGCCGACGGCCGATGCGACGGCCAACACGCACAACAAGGCCACGGCAAACCTCATGGAGCTTAAAAAAGCGAACCAAGGGCGGCGGATAAGGGGGATTTTTTTGGGAGAGGTCGAAGTCATGTTATGAACGGGGAAATACGGAAATGGCAAATCAAACAGTGGCGCATATTGCGGTTTGGCCGCCTTGTCCCGATGGTTGTCCGTTATGGGGGCGGCGGGTGGAAACGGCAGACCCTTTCGACAAATCATCGGGCTGCCGATATGTTAAACGCAGCGGCAGCCCGATGGGATAGTTTTTTTAAATGCCCAATAAAAAAGGGATACGGGATTGGGACGATACCGTATGTCGGCGGCCGTATGTCAATATATTTTGACACAACACATAACGGCCGGCCGCCTGCAAATCCTAATGCAGGCCCTGAATAAAGTTTGCCACCGCCTTCATATCTTCTTCCGACATGCGTTTTGCGATGTCTTCCATCATGGCGTTGGGGCTGGTGCGCTGGCCGGATGCATAGGCTTTGAGTTGGGTGACGATATAATCTTTATGCTGGCCGCCCAAGCGGGGATAGGCTGAAATATCCGTGCCGGCGGCGGGCATGCCGGCGCCGTTCGGACTGTGGCAGGACATACAGGCGGGCAGTTTCTTGTCGGGCAGGCCGCCCCGGTAAATCTGCGTACCCAGTTTCAAATCGTCATTCGGGTTGGCTTCGCCTGCCTTGGGCATTTGTTTGGCGTAGTAGGCCGCCACGTTGGCGATATCCTGCCCGCTCATGTTCATCACCATGGGGCGCATGGCTGCCGCCGCGCCCGTGGTGCGCTTGCCGTCTTTGATGGCGACGGTTTCCTTGAAAATATAGGCAGTGTGCTGCGCGGCCACTTTGGGATACATGGCTATGCCGCTGTTGCCGTCTTCGGCATGGCAGGCGGCGCAAACGGTTTTGGCAATCTGTTTGCCCTTGGCTATGTCCGCTTTCGGGGCCGGGGCGGCAACGGCGAAACCGCCCGCCAGAACCAGCGACAGCAGGGTTAAATGTTTCATGGAAGGCTCCTGATTACAGCATTGCGCCGTACGCAACACCTTGTTTTATTATCTGTACTCAAATGCGCGAAATTTTCCTTTCCGCGCCAAACCGATAAATCGGCAAGTATGGTATTCTATACCAAATTTACTTTTTTTTTCCATAACAAAGTTTTCCGCCCCCCGCCGTTATGGGTGGCGGCTGTTGGGGGATTATGGCGAATTTATTTCAAAATGCCCGCTTTTTCACTACTGTAAACCACTTGAAGGATTTGCCCGACACAGGGGCGGAAATTGCCTTCGTGGGTCGGTCGAATGCGGGAAAATCAAGTTCTATCAATGCCTTGTGCAATCATGTGAGGCTGGCCTATGTGTCAAAGACACCCGGCCGCACGCAGCACATCAATTTTTTCGAATTGGCGGACGGTCATTTTATGGTCGATTTGCCGGGCTACGGTTATGCGCAGGTGCCGGAGGCGGTACGCAGGCATTGGGTTGAACTGTTGGGCGATTATCTGCAAACCCGCCGCCAGCTTGCCGGCCTGTTGTTGATTATGGACTGCCGCCATCCGCTCAAGCCTTTGGATATCCAAATGTTGGAATTTTTCGCCCAAACCGGCCGGCCGGTTCATATTTTGCTATCCAAGGCCGACAAATTATCTAAGAACGACCAAATTAAAACTTTGTCTTCTGTCAAGAAAGCCTTAACGCCTTTCACACAACGGCAGGAAGTGTCCGTCCAGTTGTTTTCCAGTTTGAAAAAACAGGGGGCGGACGAGGTAAACGAGGTGGTGTCGGGATGGTTTGCCCGTTTGGAGGGGGGCGGGGAGACTGTTTGAACGGTTTGTTATGGTGGCGGTTTCGGGGGCAACCGCCTATTATGGCTGTTTCTGTCCTTATTGCCTCACACCCATGCGAACCATAATCCTGTTTGCTGCCGCCTTGCTGTCCCCCGCCGTTTCCCACGCTGCCGACAATGTCGAGCAGGAGCGCGAACGTTGGGCACTCTATGCCCGCGAGGGGGGCGGCGGCCAAACGCGATTTCGATACCCAGCAGAAAATCATCCTGCAGCACCCCGAATGGTTTTCGCAAAAGGACAGGCTGTGGCTCAGGGAATCGCAATTGGCCGCGCAACTCAGGCAGGCGCGCGAAGCGGGCGACAAGGCGGCTTTGGAAGGCGTTTATCGCGGCTTGGGGGAGATTATCGGGCAGGCCGAGGAAAACAGCGAAATCCACATACAGGCCAAGCGCGACCGTATGGCGGCGTCCATAGCCTTGGGGCGGGACAAGGAGGCCCTGTCCGATTACCACGCCTTATCGAAATGGCAGGAACAGCCCGAATACGTCAAGGAACAATACAAACAGGCCTTATCCATGAACCGCAAGCCGATTACCGCCCGCAAAGACGCGCCGCCCTATTTGGTGGATAAGGGTACGCTGGTGGATGCGCTGGGCAATCCGATTCCGCCCATGGACAGACAGCGCGGTGGAGGGAATTACGTGCGGCGAGGCGTACAGCAACCCGGGCAAGGCGCGCAGCTTGCAGTTCCGCGTGCCGCAGCCGGTTATACGCTGATGTTTCAATACACGGGGCTGCACGTAAGGCGCAGCCCCGTATGTTGCCCTGGTTTGGAATGGGTTACAACCCTCCCAAATAAACTTGGATTCTACCGCCCTGAAGGGCGGGGTCTCTATCATTAAGGAAATTTCGATGAAGAAAATTTTGACGATATTGCTGCTCGGTGCGTTTTCCATTAGTGCCCATGCCGTACCGGGGCAGGGTGGCAAGGACAAATCCGCCGCACTGCTTGCCGCCCGTTCCGGCAAAACCGTGCATTTTTATGACTACGAAACTCCCGATGGCAAATACAGTGCATCACTCTATCCGGCCAGTGTAAAAAGCCTTGGCAACGGTTGGTATTCGACCGTAACGCGGCATAAGCCCGTACGCGCGGGCGAACATGCCTATATGCTGATTTTGGACTGGGTGCATTGTCAAGAGCCCAAACAAACCGTTATGAGTGCGGTCGCACTGTTTGGCAAAAACGGAAAACTTAAAGAACGCACCGACATTCACAGTTATGACAGCCCTGAAAAAATGCCGCAGGAAGCCATTGAACAGTTGCAAAAGGAAGATTCCAAAGAGGCAATGCACAGCGACAAAATGGTAGAGGCCGTGTGCAGCCGTGTGAAATAACCGCGAAGTACAGGCTGCTTTCGGATTGGATGGACAAGCAGCCTGTCCCAACCTTACCCAAATATACTGTATATAGTTGTTTGTAAAAAAAGGGAAATCCGCTTATGTGGTTTTGTTTTTAGGAATAAGATTAAAACTCATCCATTACCTGAATGGGGAGGATGAACCATCTTGAACCACCTTTTAAAGGAGTAAGCAAACGAACTATATTCAAGTCATGGGACAAAACGGACAGCCTGCGCTGCTTAGAAAGGCAAATATCACTAAGATTGTTGATTATGGTACATATCGGACGATTTATCAGGGAAGTGATCAGAACGCATACATATAAGGTGCGTGAATCTTTAAATGAGTTGTTGGCGAAATTGAGATAAACCTTGGACGGGTGCTGCCGGTTGGGCAGCACCCGAATAACTGTTTTTGTTAATGGGGGTGTGGTTATGCGTAAAATCTTTCTTTTGGCGGTTGCCATTTTGTCGTTTGCTCCTGCGGCTTTTTCCGAAAGCCTGACTAAGGAAGAGATTGCCGAGTATCATCGTTTGATGGAATTGTGCAAGAAAGAACAGGGCAAGCCTGTGTTGCGCGGCTCTGATAATGAACGGCCTTGCGTGTTGGCCGATAAGATTGCCAGTAAAACCATTACCATCCAGTTTTTGGATGGCAAGTATTGCGCGGTGGATTATTTCGAAACAATATATTATTGTTATGACGCGTTTAATAGGTAGTGGGGGGAGGGTGAATGAATACAGGGATGGTTATGGGTAAAATCCTTTTGGCGGTTGCCACTTTGTCGTTTGCTCCTGCAGCTTTTTCCGAAAGCCTGACTAAGGAAGAGATTGCCGAGTATCATCGTTTGATGAAATTGTGTGAGAAAGAACAGGGGAAACCCGTGTTGCGCGGTTCTAGCAATGAAAGGCCTTGCGACTTGGCTAACAAGATTGCCAGTAAGAGTATCACCATCATACCTATGAACGGAAAAATGTGCGCGGTGGATTATTTCGGGACAACGCGTTATTGTTATTAATTAGCATATTATAAAGAGCGGGGCCTGAACTTTGGTTGTTCAGGCTACCTACCCTTTTTTCGTCTGTATAGTCCCTATCGTTTCAAGCCTCGCTGCCGCCCACAGTCAGGCCGGCATCAATCCGCAAGGTAGGCTGACCCACGCCGACGGGCACGCTCTGGCCGTCTTTGCCGCACACGCCCACACCTTTGTCCAACGCGCTGTCGTTGCCTATCATGGAGACGTGTTTCAGCACTTCCGGGCCGTTGCCGACTATGGTCGCGCCTTTGACGGGGTATTGCAGCCTGCCGTTTTCCACCCACCACGCTTCCGACGCGCTAAACACGAATTTGCCGCTGGTAATGTCCACCTGCCCGCCGCCGAAATTGACGGCGTAAATGCCTTTATCGAGCGAGGCGATGATTTCTTCGGGGTCGTGGCCGCCGTTTTCCATAAAGGTGTTGGTCATGCGCGGCATAGGGGCGGAGGCGTAGCTTTCGCGGCGGCCGTTGCCGGTGGATTGCACGCCCATCAGTCGGGCGTTGGTTTCGTCCTGCATATAGCCGACCAAAATGCCGTCTTCGATAAGTACGGTACGGCCGGTTTCGTTGCCTTCGTCGTCGATATTGAGCGAACCGCGACGGTCGGCGATGTCGCCCTGGTCAACGACAGTCACGCCTTTGGCGGCCACCCGCTGTCCGATTTTTCCGGAAAACGCGCTGGTTTGCTTGCGGTTGAAATCGCCTTCCAGACCATGCCCGACGGCTTCGTGCAGCAATACGCCCGGCCAACCGCTGCCCAAAACGACTTTCATCAACCCTGCCGGCGCGGGGCGCGCTTCGAGATTGACCAATGCCTGCTGCACGGCGGCATTTACATATTCCGTTACTAACTTGTCGCTGAAATAAGACAGGTCGAAACGTCCGCCGCCGCCCGCGCTGCCCATCTCGCGCCGCTCCCCCTGCTTGGCGATGACGGTAATGCTCAGGCGCACCAAAGGGCGGATATCGGCGGCGTGGCGGCCATCCAAACGGGCGATATAAATCAGGTCGTATTCGCAGGTCAGCCCCGCCATCACCTGCACGATGCGCGGATCGGCCGCCTTGGCCAACTCTTCCACGCGCTGAAGCAGGGCGACTTTGGCGGCGGAATCCAGGCTGTGTATCGGATTGGCGGTTTGGTGAACGGATTTGCCGTATTTTTCAGACGGCGTTTTGACGTGCGCCTCACGTCCGGCCGCACCGATGACGCGCACGGTTTCGGCGGAACGGCGGATGCTGTCGGCGTTCAGGCTGTCGGCGTAGGCAAAGGCGGTTTTCTCACCCGACACCGCGCGCACGCCCACGCCCTGGTCGATTTGAAAACTGCCCGATTTGACCATGCCTTCCTCCAAGTGCCAGCTTTCAAAGGCGGTGCGCTGGCAGTAGATGTCGGCATAATCGACGTGGTGCGTGCCGATGGCGGACAGGCTGCGGGAAAGGTCTTCGGGCGACAGGCCATTGGCGGCGAGCAGGTCGCGGCGGACGGTTTGATGGATGTTGTTGTGTTGCATCGGGCTTTACAGGTTATGTTTGTGTGTTGATTATAGTGAAATCGTTTTATGCACGCCATACTGTTTGCGGTCGGGGCAAAGCCGCCGTCAGGCTTTTTTAGGCAAACGGCGGCACGGCATAACCCGCCTGCCGCAGCAGTTCGCAGGTTTCGTATGCGGGCAGGCCCATCACGCCGGTGAAACTGCCCGACAGTTCGCGCACGAAAATGCCGCCCAAACCCTGTATGCCGTATGCGCCCGCCTTGT
>CAUVCE010000039.1:0-13770 GCA_963550425.1 uncultured Neisseria sp. | reverse complement strand
CCTATGGTTTGCGGGTCGCGTTCGCCGGTGTGGCCTTCGCGGCCGTATACCGCGCACTCTTTCAAATCGCGGCCAAGCGCATCGGCAATCACTTCGCCCATTCTTAAAGCCGTACCGCTGGGGGCATCGACTTTGTGGCGGTGGTGGGCTTCGATGATTTCGATGTCGTAGCCTTCGTTCAATACGCGGGCGACGGTGTCGAGGATGTGGAAGGTCAGGTTTACGCCGACGCTGAAATTGGCGGCGAACACCACGCCGGTTTTTTCCCCTGCCGCTTTGATGGCGGCTTTGCCCGCGTCGTCAAAACCCGTCGTGCCGATGACGATGTTTTTGCCTGCTTCCACGCATTTTTGCAGGTGTTTGAGCGTCGGCTCGGGGCGGGTAAAGTCGATTAATACGTCGCTGGCGGCTAAAACCTCATCCACGTTGTCTGAAATAGGCACGCCGGTTTTCAAACCCAACGCGTAGCCAGCATCCAAACCCAGTGCTTCCGAACCGTTGTGTTCGAGTGCGCCGCTCAATATGGTTTCGGGACGTTTGCTTACGGCTTCAACCAATACGCGCCCCATGCGGCCGTTCGCGCCGGCAATGGCGATTTTTAAGGGTGGGAGATTCATTGGTTTTCCTTTTCGGTTGCTGTGCCGCCTTTACGGCGGACAAGGTTTACTCGGCCTGCCGTTGCGCGGCATATTCCAATGCGTTTCCCTCGGCTTTGATTAGGCGGTCGTCTTTAAACCAGAGGGTAAGATTGCGGGTCTCGGTTTTTTCGACTATGCCGTTGCGGCTGATTTCGTAGGTGTAGTCCCAGCGGTCGCTGTGGAAGGGGTCGCGCAGCAGGGGCGTGCCCAACAGGAGTTGGACTTGGTCGCGGCTCATGCCCTCGCGCAGTTGGGATAAGGCGCGCGCATCGATTTGGTTGCCTTGCACGACTTTCAGTTTGTAGGAGGGGAAGTAGGAAACGCGTTCGGCAGAACAGGCGCAAAGCCCAATGGCGGCAGCCAAGACAATGGCGGTTTTTTTCATCGAAACTTCCTTAACGGTTGAAGCTAAGCCCTTGTGGGCGGTGGGATTCGGGTTTGTTTGGGAGGATGTAAGCCCCGCATATTGAAAAGTGTAAAGATTTTTTCAAAACCTAAACGGGGAAATTGGTTCAATATAGCCCCAAATATTCAAAAAATGCAACGGAGGTTTGTCTTGCCGTTTGGTTTTTATCGGAATCCTGCTGTTTGCCCGGCCTCGGCGTTGCGGGTTATTTTCCCTGCCGTCGTTTTCTTGAAAGGGAATATTTGAAAACCTCTATCATTTTGTAGTGGGCAAAGCGGTTGAAATTGCGTATTATAACGGGAATTTTGCAACTCAAGGTATGGAAAACATTATGGACAGCAATATCGCGCAACTTAAAGACAGCGGCTTGAAGGTTACCGGCCCGCGTTTGAAAATCTTGGATTTGTTCGAGTCGCATCCCAACGACCATATGAGTGCGGAAGACGTATACCGCATCCTGCTCGACAACGGCATCGAAATCGGCGTCGCCACCATTTACCGTGTTTTAACCCAGTTCGAACAGGCAGGCATTTTGCTGCGCCACCATTTTGAAACCGGCAAGGCCGTCTATGAGTTGAATACCGGCGGCCATCACGATCATATCGTGTGCGTGAAGTGCGGCAATGTGGCCGAGTTCCACAGCGAGGAAATCGAAAAGCTGCAAGACAAAATCGCTCAGGAAAACGGCTACCGCATTGTCGATCATGCGCTGTATATGTATGGTGTGTGCGGCAAATGCCAAAAAAAGGAAAAACGCTGATTGCCCCCCGTTTGACGATGAAAACGCCTTCAGGCGGCCGCCCCCTTTCGCCGGCCGCCTGAAAGCGTTTTTTTCGGCAGCGCATTACCCAATTTACCGCCTCCCAACGGAAAGCGGGTTTCCAACATTGAGGAAAATCCGATGAGCGTCCCTTTTCTCGAACCCGGCGATTACCGTTTCCCCCATCCGTCATCCGCCCTGCTCGAAAGGGACGGCCTGGTCGGCATCAGCCGCGATTTGGATGCCGGCCGCCTGTTGTCCGCATACAGGCAGGGTATTTTCCCCTGGTATAGCGAACGCGGCTTCTTTTTTTGGTTTGCCGTTGCCCCGCGCGCGGTATTGCTGCCCGAAAATCTGCATATCGGCCGTTCGTTGGCGAAAACATTGAGAAACAAGCCTTATCTGGTCAGTGTGAACCGTTGTTTTGGGGATGTCGCCGCCGCATGCGGCAGTATCGCGCGGCGGGGGGTGGAAGGGTCTTGGATTACGCCGGCGTTTCAGGCCGCCTATACCCGGTTGCACGAATCGGGTTTTGCCCATTCGTTTGAATGTCATTACCCGGCGCCGGAAGGGGGTTTGGTATTGGCGGGCGGTTTTTACGGCGTGCAAATCGGCCGCGTGTTTTACGGCGAATCGATGTTTGCCCGTCAGGCAGACGCTTCCAAAATTGCCTTTGCCTGCGCCGTGCCTTTTTTGGCCTCCTGCGGCATCCGCCTGATTGACTGCCAGCAGGATACCGGTCATTTGAAACGTTTCGGTTCGCATACAATGGCATTCGAAGACTTTCAGACGGCTTTGAAAACCAACAACGACCTGCCGCCCGACCGTCCCATAAAAACAGGAATTATTGCTTCAACCTTGCAGGACGGACAATCCGGCCGCTAAGCTAATATACGGATATCTTCTCCTCCCTGTTTGAACTTGCCTTTCAATACGGCAGCCAAAGCGCCATCGAAATACCAACGGCCGTCCGGCAGGGACAACGCGCCTCCGGCGCAACGGAAAGAACGGCTTTGCCCGCTTAGGGCATCGGTTTCCGTAATCTCGATTTCATGCGCCCGCCCCCAGTCTGCCACGGGCAGCAGCCGAGCCGCGAGGGCGATGCGGCCGTTCCCCGTCCCGCTTTCGGACGGAAGGCAGCCACCCCTGCAGGCCCCGCCTGCCGACACGGGGCAGGGGATATTTTTTGCATAAGTCGCCGGCAGGATATCGAGCCTTGCGGGGCAGAAACCCTGTTCCCTTGCCCATAAGCCAAGGGCGCGCCTGGCGGACTTTTTGTGCAGGAACAAACCGTAGGGGCGGCTGCAAAAACCATCTTCCAAGGGGACGATTCGGGCTTGCAGCCCGTCATGGTTATCGGATTGGAAGCGGACGGTCAAATAAGGATGACAGTTTTCTTTGGGTTTGATGGCGTATTCTGATGCCAGTTGGGCTTTGAGCTGTACCGCGTGCAATTCCCCCACTGCGGGGAGGAAGCGGATGCCTGCTGCGGATTGCAGGGCGGGGTTGCCGTGCAGGGCGGCGACCGCTTCGCTGAAGGCCTGCCGGCACACATTCAAACACAATGGGTTGTCGTTTTCGTCCAACCACAATAGCACGCCGCAACCGTCCGACAAGGCATCAACCTGCGCGGCTAGAGAAGCGGGCAGTCCGGCAGGCGGCAGGGAGGGGCGGATTAGGGCGTTTGCGAGATGAAGCCAGCGTTCGCGCCCCAATTGCCGTATGGCAAGTTCCAAATAATCGGCCAGTGCCAAAACATCATTCAACGCGCGGTGTCTGGAAGCGGAGGAAATCCGGTGCCGTTCGATGATGCTGTCGAGGCTGTGTTTGAAGAACTGAGGGAACAGCTTGCGCGACAATTGCACGGTACACAGCGAAGGCGCGGCAAAATTCAGGCCGCAGCGGGAAAATTCGTGGCGCAGGAAGGTATAGTCGAAACGGCTGTTATGTGCCAAAAGCAGGCTGCCCCGCAGTTGCGGCAGCAATGTCGGGGCAAGTGCGGCGAAATCGGGGGCGTCGGCAACCATTTCGTTGCCGATGCCGGTTAGGCGGGCGATGAAATCGGAGATGCCGCAGTGCGGATTGACCAATTGGCTGTAACGTGAAATGCCTTGTGCGTCAAAACGCAGCCAGGCGATTTCGGTAACGCGGTCTTGGTACAGGTGGCCGCCGGTAGTTTCCAAGTCCGCGATGACGACAGGGCGGCCGAAAGCTGCCAAGGCTGCGGCAAGATTTGGCCAACGCGAAAAATCGCTCATAAAATACCGTTTTTATTCAAATAAAAACCGCATTTTATCCGTTTTTGAAAATTTATTCAGCAAAAAGTATTGACAGGATTTTTATCGATTAATATAATTCCAATCTTTCATGCACCCGTAGCTCAGTTGGATAGAGTATCTGGCTACGAACCAGAGGGTCGGGCGTTCGAATCGCTCCGGGTGCGCCACAAGATTTATCCGCGCCCATCGTCTAGCGGTTAGGACATCGCCCTTTCACGGCGGTAACGGGGGTTCGATTCCCCCTGGGCGTGCCAGTTTTATAAACCCTTTCGGTTTGACCGAAAGGGTTTTTCGTTATGGCTGATGCTGGTGTAGATGGCGGATGGACGATAATATTTCTTTTCTTACTTTGTTTTTGTTGGGTTTTTTCGGCGGCGGGCATTGTGTCGGGATGTGCGGCGGGTTGTCATCCGCCTTCGCGCTGCAATTGCCGCCCCGCCTTAACCGTTTCGGCCTGATTATGTTGCTGAACATCGGCCGCATCGGCAGTTATACTTTAATCGGCTTGTCGGTCGGGGCTCTGGGGCAGTTTGGTATTTCTTTGGATGAAACGCGCGGCATGCAGAATGTGCTTTATGCGGCGGCCAATGTGTTGTTACTGTTACTGGGGCTGTATTTGGCCGGGCTTTCCGCAGCCGCAAGGCATATCGAGGCGGTGGGGCGGCCGGTCTGGCGGCGGCTCAATCCTTTACTAGGCCGTTTGCTGCCGATACGCAGTATTCCCGCCTGTTTGGCCGTGGGGTTTTTGTGGGGCTGGCTGCCCTGCGGTTTGGTTTATAGCGCATCGCTGTATGCTTTGGGCAGCGGCAGTATGTGGCAGGGCGGCTTGTTGATGCTTGCCTTTGCCTTGGGCACGCTGCCGAACCTGCTGGCCATGGGCTGGTTTGCCGGCCAGTTGAAGGCCTGGCTGCAAAACCGTCCGGTCAGGTTGGCGGCCGGGCTGTTTGTGGCCGGCTGGGCGGTTTGGCGGCTGGCCGTGTGGTGGTAGGGGTTGTCTGCAAGGCTTGCCGCCCCGTATCGGTTTGCCGGCAGACATCCTATTCCAAGAAGGAAATTTGATGTTTCAACACACGGGGCTGAATATAAGGCCAAACCTATGAATTTTACACTGCCGCCCGAAGGGCGGGGTTTCAACCATTAAGGAGTGATGATGAATATCCTGCAAGCGGAAAATTTGTGTTTCGCCGTCGGGCATGTGGCTTTGCTTGATCATGCTTCGTTTCGGCTGGACGAGGGCGAGAAGGTCGGTTTGATCGGGCGAAACGGGGCAGGCAAGTCTTCGCTCTTGAAGATTTTGGCCGGCGTGCAGAAGGCCGATGACGGGCAGATTGTGATGCAAAGCGGTTTGAAGACGGTTTATGTGCCGCAGGAGTGTTTTTTCGACCCCGAGTCCACGGTGTTTGATGCGGTGTCTGAGGGGATGGGGGCTTTGCGCGATGTGCTGCGCCGCTATCATCAGGTCGGTCATGACTTGGCCGGCGGCGCGGACGATGGCCTGGTCGGGGAGTTGAATGCGCTGCAAGATGAAATCGAGGCGCAGGACGGTTGGCAGTTTGATGCGGCCATCCGGCAGGCGATAGGGGAATTGGGGTTGCCGGAATATGAAAAAATCGGCAATTTGAGCGGCGGTCAGAAGAAGCGGGTCGCATTGGCGCAGGCCTGGGTGCAGAAGCCGGATGTGCTGCTGTTGGATGAGCCGACCAATCATTTGGATATTGATGCGATTGTGTGGCTGGAAAATTTGCTGCGGCAGTTTGCCGGCGCTATGGTGGTGATTACGCACGACAGGCGCTTCTTGGACAATGTCGCCACGAGGATTGCGGAATTGGATAGGGGGGTATTGCGTTCTTATCCGGGATCGTTTGGCCGTTATTCGGAGAAAAAGGCGCAGGAGTTGGCCGTGGAAGCCGAACACAACCGTTTGTTCGATAAGTTCCACGCGCAAGAGGAGGCTTGGATTCGGAAGGGGATTGAGGCGCGCCGTACCCGCAATGAGGGCAGGGTGCGCCGTTTGGAGGAGTTGCGCCGCCAGCGCGCCGCACGCCGCGAACGGCAGGGACAGGTGAACTTCAGGCTGGATGCGGGGGAAAAAAGCGGCAAAATCGTTGCCGAACTGGAACACGCTTCGTTTGCTTACGGCAATAAGGCCGTTGTGGATGATTTTTCCGCCGTCATCCAGCGCGGCGACAAAATCGGCCTGATCGGGCCAAACGGTATCGGCAAGACTACTTTTTTGAAGCTGGTGTCGGGCAGGCTCGCGCCTACCGCTGGCAAAATCCGTCTGGGCAGCAGGCTGGAGACCGCTTATTTCGACCAGTTCCGCAGCGCGCTCAATGAGGATGATACGGTGTTTTATACGCTGGGACAGGGTAATGATTATGTGGAAATCGGAGGAAAGAAGCGCCATGTGATGGGGTATTTGGAAGATTTCCTGTTCCACCCCGCCCGCGCGCAAAGCCCCGTCTCTTCGCTTTCCGGCGGCGAACGAAACCGCCTGCTGCTGGCCAAGTTGTTCACCCGCCCCGCCAATGTCCTCGTTTTGGACGAACCGACCAATGATTTGGATATCGAAACGCAGGAGTTGTTGGAGGAGTTGTTGCGCGATTATCAGGGAACGGTGTTTTTGGTGTCGCACGACCGTATGTTTTTGGATAATGTGGTTACGCAGTGTATCGTGTTCGAAGGGCAAGGCCGCCTGAAGGAATATGTCGGCGGTTATCAGGATTATCTGGATGCCGAAAACCGCGAACGCCCCCTTCAAACCGCTTCCCCGCCCAAAACCGCCGCCGAACCGGAAAAGGCAAAACCCAAAGCCAACCGCACGGTCAAGCTGTCTTATAAGGAACAGCGCGAGTTGGACGGCCTGCCCGACGAAATCGCCGAACTGGAATCGGAACAGGCGCGTATCAATGCGGAATTGTCCGACCCCGATGTGTTCAAGGATTATGCCAAGGCGGGCATGATGCAGGCGCGCGCGGAAGAAATCGAAACGCTGTTGTTGGAAAGGCTGGAGCGTTGGGAAATATTGGAAGCCAAGCAAAACGGCAAGGCAGTCTGAATGTTTGTTTTTCCGTTGAAAAGGACGGTCATGCTTCTGGCCGTCCTGTTGCCGGCAGCCTGCCGCAGCCTGCCCGATTTGGCCGGACGCAGCGAGTCCGCTTATTTCAATATTGCCGATTCGCCGCGTTTGGATGCCGCCTTGCCGGCCGGCAAGCCGTCTGAAAGGCGGTCATGGGAATCTGAAATTTACCTGTTGGCCGACCCTCACGATGCCTTTGCCGCCCGCGTGGTTTTAATCGACCAAGCCCAATATTCCCTCGATATGGCCTACTATATCTGGCACAACGACGTGTCGGGGAAAATACTGTTCCATCTGCTGCGGCAGGCGGCGCGGCGCGGCGTCAGGGTCAGGCTTTTGCTGGACGACAACAACACGCGCGGCATGGATGACGTCCTGGCCGCATTGGATGCGGAAGAAAACATCGAAATCCGCCTGTTCAACCCCTTCCTCTACCGCAAAGTCCGCGCGTTGGGCTATCTGGCCGACTTCCCGCGCCTGAACCGCCGCATGCACAACAAATCAATGACCGCCGACAACCAATACACCATAGTCGGCGGCCGGAATATCGGCGACGAATATTTCAATGTCAGTACCGATGTCGGATTCGCAGACTTGGACGTATTGGCCAAAGGCGCGGTGGTATCCGATGTTTCGCGCAATTTCGACCGTTATTGGAACAGCGGGTCGAGCTATCCTTTCAACATGATTGTCAAAAAGGCCGATGCGGAAAAAGGCCGCCTGAAACTATCCGAATCGGCAAAACGGGATGCCGCGATACACGCCGGCTACTTGGACAACTTGCAACATTCGCCTATGGCGCTGGCGGTCAAAGGGGGCGGGTTATCGTGGCTGACGGTAGATGCGCGCCTGATAAGCGATGATCCGGCAAAAGGACTGGCCAGGGGGAAAGGTACGCCGATAGAAAAAAAACTGTTAGACGCATTGGGCGAACCGCAAAAAGACATATTCATCGTATCGCCGTATTTTGTGCCCGGGAAGGAAGGCATGAGCGCATTGGAAGCCCTTGTGCGGCGCGGCGTATCCGTAACCGTATTGACCAATTCGCTGCGTGCCACCGATGTGGCGGCCGTGCATTCGGGATATGCGCGCTACCGCAAAAGGCTATTGCAGGCGGGCGTATCGCTGTATGAGGTCAAGCCCGACTTTGCCCTGCCCAAAGCCCGCGACAAAGGTTTGACGGGCAGTTCGGTGACCAGCCTGCATGCGAAAACCCTGGTAGTGGACAGCCGGCGGGTATTTGTGGGTTCGCTCAACTTCGACCCGCGTTCTGCCCGTTTGAATACGGAAATGGGGATAGTCATCGACAGTTCGGCAGTGGCATCGGACATGAGGCAGGATTTGGCGGACATTGCGCCGCGTTATGCCTACAAAGTAAGAATAAACCCTTATAACCGCTTACAGTGGCAAGATCCCGACCAACCCGATGCCAATTACAAGAAAGAGCCCGATGCGGGATTTTGGAAACGGCTGACAGTCAGGGTATTGTCGGTTCTGCCCATCGAACAGTTGCTGTAACATACGGCGGGTTAAATATTTGGTTTGACCATATAGCAAGATAACGGCATATTTATAAAAGGCCGTTAAAACTAAATAGGAAAAATAATGTTGATATTATTGGATCAGGACAACGTATTGGCTGATTTCGAACAGGGCGTGCGCGACATGTGGCGCAGCCGCCACGGCGGGGAAGCGCCGGTGGATGCCGCGCGTAAAAACTTCTACATCCGTGACGATACCGCTCCCGAATACCGCAACGAAATGGTTGCACTATATTCTTCCCAAGGTTTTTTTGCCTCCTTGCCGCCGAAAGACGGCGCATTGAATGCGGCGCGCGAACTATTGGCCGTAGGACACGATGTGCGTATCTGTACCGCGCCGATTAACGACTACCGCCATTGCGTGGGAGAAAAATTGGCTTGGATAGAGAAACACTTGGGCTATGAATGGACGCACCGCACAATTATCGCGAAAGACAAAACCTGGGTGCGCGGCGACATCCTAATAGACGACAAACCCGAAATCGGCGGCAGCCTGCCAGCCTTGTGGCAGCATTGGCTGTATGACGCGCCCTATAACCGCCATATCCGACATCCGCACCGCGTGGATTGGACGAAACGGGAGAGTTGGACGGAGCTCCTGTCCTAAAAAAAAGTACCTGCCTTGATAAATCGTTTGGCATAGTATGGCTTATCCAGCCGTTCGGTCTGTACCGTGCTGCCGGAACGAGGCGAGTGCAGGAACCTGCCCTCGCCCAAATACAGCCCGACATGGGAAACCGTACCGTTGCCAGCAGTATCAAAAAACACCAAATCGCCGGTTTGCAGGTCTTGGCGGCGGATGGTGCGGCTGGCGGCGGCCATGTCGCGCGAAGTGCGGGGCAGGCTGACATTCACGGCGTTTTTGTAAATATATTGCACCATGCCGCTGCAATCGAAGCCGGTATCGTTACTGCCGCCCCAACGGTATGGCGTGCCGATTAAATCCATGCCGTGCAACATCAATTCCTGGCTGCCGTGCAGGCGGCTGACATGCCTGATCCTGATTGGCTGCGCGGCGGTTATTTGGGCTTTGGCGGAAGTTTTCTTTTTATCCTGCTGCCGTGCCTGTGAGGACGGTTTGCCTTTACCGCCATAGTCGGAGGTGGTACATGCGGCAAGGCCGAACAGCGCGATGCCGATTAAGTGTGCGTATCGGATATTCATCAAAAAATCCTTAACGGTTGAGTCACTGTACTGCCAGATGCCTGAATATGGGCTTGTTTTTGATTCCGGATCAGGGCCGTGCTTTATATTCTTGAAATATTGGCAATCCAATTTTTTTTGTTGAAGTATTCCGTCTGAAACAATCAGGTTTTCGGCAACGTTACACCCGTCTGCCCCATGTATTTGCCGTTGCGGTCTTTATAGGAAGTTTCACACACTTCGTCGCTCTCAAAAAACAAAACCTGTGCCACGCCTTCTCCGGCATAGATTTTGGCGGGGAGGGGCGTGGTATTGGAGAACTCGAGGGTAACATAACCCTCCCATTCGGGTTCGAACGGGGTAACGTTTACAATAATGCCGCAGCGTGCATAGGTCGATTTACCCAAACACACGGTCAAGACATTGCGCGGGATGCGGAAATATTCCACCGTGCGCGCCAAGGCGAAAGAGTTGGGCGGAATAATGCAGCAACCGCCTTCCACTGAAACGAAGTTTTTCGGGTCAAAGTTTTTCGGATCGACAATTGTGCTGTTGATGTTTGTGAAAATTTTGAACTCATTGGCACAACGGATATCGTAACCGTAACTGGATGTGCCGTAGGAAATGATTTTTTGACCGTCCCGTTCTTTGATTTGATTGGGTTCGAACGGTTCTATCATGCCGCATTGTTCCGCCATGCGGCGTATCCATTTGTCGGATTTTATGCTCATAAACAAAAGTCCTAAATGACGCGTTTTGAAATTAATTCATCATATCCAAACCACATGTTTCAAAATCAATGACAAGCCGCTTTCTGTTGTCAGGTACAAAATGTTTTTTAAGGTTGCAGGATATTGGTAATGCCGTTACTAAAACGGTGTGGGCAGAATGATGCATATGATGTTTCTACAGGTTGGCTCATGTTTCAACACATAGGGCTGCACATAAGGCTCAGCCATATGTGTCCCCCTGCCGGAAGGGGTAACGCCCCTCCCAAATACCCCCAAAAGGGCGGGGTTTCAACCATTAAGGAAATTTTGATGAAGCACAGCCCTATTGGGGGAGTGTAATCCTTATTCCTGCCAACCGCCAAGATGTACCGACAGTTCGTTTATCATCCCGCCCAGTGCGTCAGTCATCAGGATTTGCGAAGCAAATGCAAGCGATGCGGCATCTTCGCCATGGTTTTCGGCTTCTTCTTGCAGGATATCCAGATATTGAATCCGTTTCAGGTTGAAATCTTGTGTCAAGACAAAGGCAATTTGGTTGTTCCAAACCAAGCCCAGTTGGGTAACGACTTTCCCGTTTTTGATATGTTGTACCACCTCGTCGGCAGTCAAATCTTGTTTTGACGCGCGTACAACCGGTGCATTGTCGCCCATGCCTTTGAGTTCGCAACTGTCATCCAGCTCAAAGCCGCCGGCACAGCCGCCGTTCAACAGCCATTCGGTCATTAGTGATGACGGCGATTGTTTGGTATTTGGCAGACGTGCTTCCAGTCCGCCTAAGGCCTCGCGCAGTTTGGTCAGCATGTTTTCGGCTTTGGACGATGTGGCGCTGTTTATCAAAAGATAGGCGTTTTTGCTGTCGAAGACGGCCCGGGTACGGCTGCTGCGGGTAAAGGCACGGGGCAGCAGGTCGTCTGTAATTTGCTCTTTTAGTTCTTGTTTTTCTTTTCGGCCTATGCGGCGGGCTTCGCTGTTTTGGATATCTGTGATTTTTTCTTCTAATATGTCGCGTATGACGGCCGCCGGCAATACTTTTTCTTCTTTTTTCAGTGCCACCAGTAAAGTGTGTTCGGCCGGAAACAGCCATTCGGGCGAAAAGGGCACGGGGGCGGTAAAGCCTTCGCTGAACCAGTCCAGCCCCGTTACCGGTGCGAAGGCCGCTTCTTCGAGTTTGGCCGCCAGTGTGTCGGCATCGGGCAGTTTTCCGATGTTTAAAGGATAAAAGCTGACTTGTTTAAACCACATATATTTTCCTACTGCTAAAATATCTTAATTATAGTCAAATATTTGAAAAACCGTAATGGTGTCGTTGTGTAATTTTGTTTGACTTGCCTTGGTTTTGGGTATATAGTTCCACGTTTCGGTTATACGCGCCCATCGTCTAGAGGCCTAGGACACTGCCCTTTCACGGCGGCAACCGGGGTTCGAATCCCCGTGGGCGTGCCATTTTTCTTAAAAATCCGCTTGATGGTATTCAGGCGGATTTTTTTATTCCACAGGGCCGCGCCTTATGTGCAGCCCTGTGTGTTGAAACATTTAATATCAATTGATTAAGATAGATAAACAGGCGGCCCCGCCTATTCCGCATTCAAGCATTAAGGAAATTTTGCTGAGATTTCGTTGTGCTGCGGGGCCGGGCCGTCTGAGAGCTGTTCCGCCCGCGAATAAAATTCCCGCGCATCGATTTGCGGCAGATTTTTTGCAGCAACATCAAAATATTTTTTGCCCGCCCAAAGGTCTTTATCGCCAATCACAAACACATAATGCTTGGCACGGGTAAGCGCCACATTCAGCAGATTCGGTTTTCCTGCCGCCCATTGTGCCGCACCGTCCGTTTTTGCATCGCAGCCTAAAACCAGCCAAACCATTTTTTCTTCTTTACCTTGAAAAGTATGTACCGTGCCGATGCGCATCCTGCACCATTGTTGCAGGCCTTTTATGGTTTTTAATGCGGCATTGCCGGCAATCTGCCTGCACAATTCGGTTTTAATCTGCTTGAAAGGCGTGATGATGTATAAATCGGGAAGGCCGCCTGAATGCCGCACAATTTCGGTCAGCATCCGTATCACCAAATCGGCCTGTTCCTGAACAAATTGCCGCGATGCCGCTTCACTGGCTATCTGAACCCAGCTGCTGCTTCCCAAATAAAAATCCTGTTTGGGCGGCAGGCGTTTGGCAGGATCGGTATTGCCGAAAACCATTTTGTTGTCGTAAGCAATTTGGTTGGCGATGCCGAACATGGGGTCGGCACAGCGGCGGTGGACGCGCAAGGGGCTGCCTATCCATGTGGCATCCGATTCTCCTTTGCGCAAAACGGATGCGCCAAAGGCATTGCACCTGTCTGCCAATATCTGTACCGAAACCTCGGCCGGCGACACATTGGCACAGTCGGGCAGGGCGGCAATCCTTTCCAGAGTACGAACCAATGGCGGCGGTGTGGTAAAGACCGGTTCGATTTGGATGGGGTCGCCTACCGCCATGACGCGTTTGGCACGCCAGATTGCGCCCGCTGCCGCCTGCGGAACCGCCTGACCGGCTTCATCTATAAACAAATAGCCCAAGCAGCCTGCGCCCACATCTCGGAACTGCCGTGCAAACGATGCAAAAGTGCTGGATACCACGGGGATCACCATAAACAGGCTCTGCCAAACCGACAGCGTTTGTTCTTTGTTCAATCCGGCACTGCCTTGCAGGAATTTGCTGATTAAGAACAGGTTGCTGCCAAACCCGCCGCCTGTAATGGCGACTTCCGCCAGCCATGCTTCGTGCAACTGCAAGGCGCAGCCGAATAAACGGCTGCGGGCGTCGTTTAATTCGTTGTCCTGCCACAAACTCGCGATTTGAAAGTCATCGTTTTGCAGTTCATCGTATTTTTCAGGCAGCCTGATATGTGCAAACCGGTTTTGGTATTGCCGATAGGCATTCCATTTCTCCTGCCGCTGTGCCAGCCGTATGCCGAAGTACATTTTCAATTGAATTGCTCATAAATTTTTGCTCCAAAATTTAAAGTTTTACTATAGTAGAAATAAATATCAAAACTGAAAATATTACTGAAAATATTTTATATTGTTTAACTTTTCTTTTATACGAATTCTCCTTTGTTGAAATTAATTGATAATCAAACCAGCAAGAAATAATTCCATAATAAAACATTCCAATCCAATAATAAAATTCAGGTTTCTTAGAATTAGTAAAA
>CAUVCE010000038.1:0-13815 GCA_963550425.1 uncultured Neisseria sp. | reverse complement strand
CGGCTTTACCGTCGAACAGCTGGATTTCGGCCAAACCAAAAACATTTGGGCGCGGCGCGGCAGCGGCGCACCGCTGCTGTGCTTCGCCGGACACACCGACGTCGTCCCGGCGGGGCCGGAGGACAAGTGGACATCGCCGCCGTTCAATCCGGCCGAGCGCGACGGCCGGCTCTACGGACGCGGCGCGGCGGACATGAAAAGCAGCATCGCCGCCTTCGTTACCGCCTGCGAACGCTTTGTTGCCGCCCGCCCGAACCACGCGGGCAGCATCGCCCTTTTGATTACGTCCGACGAGGAAGGCGACGCGCTGGACGGCACCGCCAAAGTGGTGGACGTTTTGAAAGCGCGCGGCGAAACCATAGACTACTGCATCGTCGGTGAGCCGACCGCCGTCGATACGTTGGGCGATACGGTTAAAAACGGCAGGCGCGGTTCGCTGTCGGGCAACCTGACCGTTAAAGGCAAGCAAGGCCACATCGCCTACCCGCATCTGGCGGAAAACCCCGTCCACAAAGCCGCCCCCGCGCTGGCCGAGCTGGCCGCCGCCGAATGGGACGAAGGCAACGCCTATTTCCCGCCGACCGGTTTCCAAATCTCCAACATCAACGGCGGCACGGGCGCGACCAACGTCATTCCCGGCGAGTTGAACGTCAAATTCAATTTCCGTTTCTCCACCGAATCCGATTCAGACGGCCTGAAACGGCGCGTGCACGAAATCTTGGACAAACACGGTTTGAATTACGATTTGCAGTGGACGCTTTCCGGCCAACCCTTCCTGACCGAAGCGGGCAGGCTGACCGAAGCCGCGCAGGCTGCCGTTGCCGAAATCTGCGGCGTGCGTGCGGAACTCTCCACCGGCGGCGGCACTTCGGACGGCCGCTTCATCAAAGCCGTCGCGCGCGAACTCATCGAACTGGGGCCGGTAAACGCCACCATCCACCAGATTGACGAAAACATCGAATTGGCCGCCCTGCCGAAACTGTCGGCAATCTATGAGCGGATACTGGCCGAACTACTATAACGGCACACCGCCCCGTTTATCCCAAATTGCGGACGGATGCCCGGCAGCCATTACGGAAACATAATGAAAAACCAAACCCTGTCGCTGGCCGTAGTCGGCCACACCAACACCGGCAAAACATCACTGTTGCGCACCCTGTTGCGCGACAGCCTGTTTGGCGAAGTCAAAAACGCATCGTCCACCACCCGCCATGTCGAGCGTGCGGCCATTTCAGACGGGCGCGACGTGCTGGTGTACCTGTACGACACACCCGGGCTGGAAGATGCGGGCGGCGTATTGGATTGGTTGGAAGACAACACCTCGCCCCGTTTGGATGGTGTCGAACGCATACAGCAGTTTTTGGACAGTCCGGAGGCGGCGGGGGATTTCAACCAAGAGGCCAAAGTTTTGCGCCAGCTTTTGCAAAGCGACATGGCGATGTATGTGGTTGATGCGCGCGAGCCGGTATTGGGCAAATACAAAGACGAACTGATGGTGTTGTCGTGGTGCGCCAAGCCGGTGATGCCGGTGTTCAACTTTATCGGCGGACAGGATTTGTCGGCATGGACGACCATGTTGGCGCGTCGCGGCCTGCATATTTACAGCGGGTTTGATACTGTTGCCTTTGATTTTGAAGGGGAAATGCGCTTATGGGAAGGATTGGCCAGCATGCTGCGCCAGCGGGGCATGCTGGACCGTTTGGCGGCGGTGCGGCGGCGCGAATGGCGGAAGCTGGACGATGAGGCACGCGGCGAAATTGCCGACTTCCTGATTAACATTGCCGCATACAGGCAGGAAATCGACGGCGGCGGCAGCCCGAAGGCCGCCTTGAAGGCGATGCGTTCGGCGGTTCGGCAGGCGGAGAGGCATTTGCAGCGCAGATTGTCGCGCCTGTACCGTTTTTACCATAGTGAAATCGACAGCGGCGAATGGGCGTTGAAATCGTTCCGCCAAGACCCGTTCGATGCGGAGCAACTGAAATCCTACGGCATACGGACGGGGACGGGTGCGGCCACCGGCGCATTAATCGGCATGGGGGTGGATATGGCCACCTTGGGGGGGTCGCTGGGTTTGGGGACGGCCATAGGCGGCCTGCTTGGCGGCATGTTGCCCAATATGCAGGATATTTCCGACAAACTGACCGGCCGCCAAACCCTGTATATAGATCCCGAGACATTGACGCTTTTGGCCGCCCGCGCCTTGGACCTGCTGCAAGCCCTGCAAAAACGCGGTCATGCGGCGCAAACGCAAATTCAAATGCACAGCGGCAAAACCCCTTGGCCGGTGCAAAAACTGCCTGTGGAATTGCGGCGCGCGCGCGGCCGGCCGAAATGGTCGGAACTGAATACGGGGCATCCCGAAACCAGCCGCGCGGAACGGTCGGCGGCCGTAAAAAGCCTGATCGGGCAGCTCCCGCAAACATCTTCTTTGCCATAACGTCTTTAATATGATTCAAATCCACCACCTGCCCACCGGCACGCTCACGCTGGATATCCTGCACGGCGATTTTCCGCCGGACAGGCTGTTTGCCGTCGGCGCGCGGCAAAATCCCAAACGCGCCTTTTTGTTTGTCAGCAAGGTGTTGGGCAAGCATTATCCCGCCGATGTCCGCAGCCTGCCGCCGGTGTACCGAGCCTTGGCGGACAAGCTGCCGCCGCCCGGCAAAAATCCCGTTTTGTTTGTCGGTATGGCGGAAACGGCCACGGCTTTGGCGCAGGGGGTGTTTGAAGCATGGCTGGAACGGTATCCGAAAGCGGACGCGCTTTACCTGCACACCAGCCGCCTGCGCGTGGCCGGCACCGAAGTCTGCCCGTTTGAGGAAAGCCACAGCCATGCCGGCCGGCAGTGGCTGCACCTGCCCGCCGACAAGGAAGGCCTTTTACTGCTGCAAAACGCAGGCTGCCTGATTTTGATTGATGACGAACTCTCGACCGGCAATACTTTCCGCCGGTTGGCACAGGCTTTGGCACGGCGGTTCGGCCGCCGTTTCGATGTCCATTGGGCCTGCCTGACCGATTTTTGCCCCGATAATCAGGACGAAGGGATATCCAGGCATAGTTTGTTGCGCGGCTGCTGGCGTTTCGATGCCGGACAAACCCGGCCTGCCCCCGCCCCCGCCGCCCAGGCGGCCGTCCCCGTGGATATTGCCGACAGCGGCAGCGGCCGTTTGGGTGTCCGGCATGCGTTGTGCCTGCCCGATACGCTGTTGCAGGCGTATGCCGCCCGCCATTGTGCGTCCGACCGTATTTTGGTACTCGGTACGGGCGAATATATCCATCCCCCGACTGTATTTGCCCGGGGATTGGCCGCCCGCTGCGGTGCGGAAGTTTTTATTCAATCCAGCACCCGTTCCCCTGCCGAAAACTGGGGCGCGCTGCAGCACAGGCGTCCTTTCGCCGACCCTTATGGCGAAGGCGTCCCTTATTATTTGTACAATCTGCCGCCCGACCATTCATACAGCCATATCTATATCTGCCACGAACACCGCGCCAATGGCGCGCTTGTCGCCACTGCCGCCGAATTGTCGGCCGAATTGGTTTGTTTGGGATGCCCTGCCTGAAAGCCTTTATGTTTCCGTTTATCCTGTTTACCGATTTGGACGACACTTTGTTCCATAGCCGCCGCAAGAAAACGCCGTCGGAGGCCTGCCGTCCGGCAGCCTACCTGCAAAACGGCGAACCCGTTTCCTATGCCGACCCCAAACAGCAGGCCATGTTGGCGCACTGGTTGAAATACGCCGCCGTCATACCCGTTACCGCCCGCGACAGCGGCAGTTTCGGCCGTGTCGATATTCCTTTCGCCCACCATGCGGTTATCGATTACGGCGGGGTCATCCTCAACCCTGACGGTCAGCCCGATGCCGGATGGCTGCGGCAGAGCCGCCATTCTGCCGCCAAAGCACTGCCCGGGCTGCAGTGTTTGGCCGACAGTTTGCGCGGCCTGCCGCCCGAAATTGCGGACGACCTGAATATCCGCCTGATTGGCGATTTCGGCATCACTTTTTATCTGCTCTTGAAGTCGCGAAGCGGGCGGCAATCCAATCTGGACCCCGCCGCAACAATCCTCCGCCCGCTGTTGCAAGGCGGCGAAAAGCTGCATCTGAACGCCAATAATCTGGCCTTGCTGCCCGCCTGGCTGGACAAAAGGAATGCGGTGCTTCATTTGCTGGGGATATATCGGAGGCTGATGCCGGATGCGGTAACGCTGGGTATGGGCGACAGCCTGACCGACCTGCCGTTTATGCAGGCCTGCGATTATCGGATTATCCCCGCCGGCAGCCAGATCGCGGATAAGATGGAAACAGATTGAAAAAGCCGCCTGAAACGGTTTTCAGGCGGCTTTGCGCTAAGGGCGGGTTCAGAGGTGCGGCAGGATGCGCGGCACAATCAGGTCGGGAGTCGAGCCGCGGCTGTTTTCGCCGATGGCGTGCATTTTCCATTCGCCGTTGTGGCGGTAGACCTTGGCCATAATCTGCGCGGTGTGGCCGCCCTGTGCCGACAGGTTGTAGCGGGCGATTTCCCTGCCGGTATTGCCGTCAATCAGGCGGCAGTAGGCGTTTTCCACCTGGCTGAAATCCTGGCCGGTGTAGTTGCTGACGGTGAACACCAGCGATTTGATGTCGGCGGGCAGGCGGTTGAGGGCGACGGCGATTTGTTCGTCATCCCCGTCGCCCTCGCCCGTGCGGTTGTCGCCGCTGTGCTGCACCGAACCGTCGCCGCTGCGCAGGTTGCCGAAATAAACCAATTCGCGCAAATTGTTGTTGTTGTCAAACAAAAAGCATGAGGCATCCAGGTCGATGGACTGGCTGCCGCCGCCAAAGCCGAACAGGCCTTTTTTCTTGGCCGCGTCCCAGCCCAAGCCCATCACCACGCTGTCTAGCGTTCCGCCCGCTTCTTTCGCCAAAGAAATCTTTTGGCCTTTTTCCAAATTGACTGCCATTGTTCGTTACTCCGTATCTGGATTGAAGATTGGCGGCCGGCCTTAGCCGGCGGCCGTTTTGCCCGCCCTGCTGCGGGAACAGATGACGACTTTGCCGCTGCCGGAAAATTTCAGCACCACGCCCTCGCCGCCGGTTACGCTGTTGATGATGTTGTTCAACTGGCTGCCGCTTTGATTGGTGGAAACGGAAATGTTGTGGTTCAGGCGGCTGTCCCAGGCGACAACGTGGCCGTTGTCTATGGTAATCGGGTTTTCGGGCGTTACGTCAAGTGTGAACAGCGAACCGTATCCGCCGACGACCACCTGCCCGTCGCCCGAAGTCTGGCCGATTAGGAATCCGCCCGAATTGCCGAACAGCGCCGTGCCGATATTTTGCAACTGCGCCTTGATTTCAACGTGTTCGGTCGCGGCAAGGTATGCCCCGTCGGCGATTTTGTACTGTACCGCGCCGACATCCAAAACCTGTATCGCACCCGGCAGGGCGGGGGAAAGCAGGCAGTCGCCGTCGCCGCGTACGGCTTTGATGTGCTGCTGGAAGAAACTTTCGCCGTTGGCCAGGCGGCGCGTCAGCGCGCTCAGCAGGCCGCCCTGCATGCGGGAGGTCAGGTCGAGGTTGGATTCCATCATAACCATGGCGTCGCTTTCGCAGGAAATGCTTTCGCCGTGCCGCAGGGACACATGCAAAAAAGGACTGTCTTCGCCGGTTACGGTAAAAACGGGCATGGGGTTGCTCCTGAAAAAACAGGCCGCCTGAGAAATTATTTGTGGTTTTCGGGCGGCCTTGAAATTGCTTAAATATTCACACCGTAATTTTTCGCCAACGGGCCCAGTCCGCCTTTGAAGCCTTGGCCGATGGCCTTAAACTTCCATTCGCCGTTGTGGCGGTAGATTTCGCCGAAAATCATGGCTGTTTCGACCGAAGCGTCTTCCGACAAGTCGAAGCGGGCGATTTCCGTATTGCCGTCCGCATTCACGCAGCGGATGAACGCGCTGGATATCTGGCCGAAGTTTTGATTGCGCGCTTCGGCATCGTGGATGGTTACACTGATGGCGATTTTTTCCACATCGGCGGGTACTTTGGTCAAATCGACGATAATCTGCTCGTCGTCGCCCTCTCCCTCGCCGGTGCGGTTGTCGCCGGTGTGTTCGACCGAGCCGTCGGCGGATTTTGACTGGTTGTAGAAAATGAAATCGGCGTCGGAACGCACCTTGCCGGAGGCATTCAACAGGAACGCGCTGCCGTCCAAGTCGAAGGCTGTGCCGTCGGTGGCGCGCACATCCCAACCCAGGCCGATAATCATCTTGCTCAAACCGGGCGCTTCTTTACTCAGGCTGACATTGCCGCCTTTTTGCAGGCTGATTGCCATACAATTTCTCCTAACGGGGGTGGAAAACGAAATTATTATAAGGATATTTGCCGTTTTGACAAGTGCGGCGTGAAAAGTATAATGCCCTGCCGCCGCGAGCGTTTCAAACGGCTGCGTACACACATATCCAACGGAGCAAACCATGAGCGACATAATTACCCTTACCGCAACCAACGGCCAGACCATCCGTTTCGTCAACGAAGTGAAGGCGCAGGGCGGGATGAAGGACGTGATGTTTTCCCCCGATAAAGATTATGTCGTTGCCTTTTTCCGCGAGCAGGCCGACCCGGCCGTGCGGGAACGTTTGGAGCGCATTACCGGCCTGTACCGCGAGCGGATATTCAACCAAGAGGGCGGCGGCTATCTGCAGAAACTCTATTGCTGGCCGACCGCCGTAGTGGAATACAACGGCAGGCTGGGCGTGGTGTCGCCCTTTTACCGCGAATGCTTTTTCTTCGAATATGGCAGCCGGAATAACGACATGCTGAATATCAGGGGCAAGGACAAAGACGGCAAATGGTTTGCCAGCGCGTCCAACCGCAGCAAATTCCTCGACCCGCGCGAATTGGGGACATGGATGACGCACCTGAAAGTCTGCATTATGCTGGCGCGCGCGGTACGGCGTATGCACATGGCCGGATTGAGCCACAGCGACCTGGGTTACAAAAACTGCCTGATAGACCCGATTACCGGGCAGGCCTGCCTGATAGACATAGACGGATTGGTCGTGCCGGGCGTGCATCCGCCCACCGTGGTGGGCACACCCGACTTCATCGCCCCCGAAGTCGTGGCGACGGCGCATTTGGACAGGGACGACCCGCGCCGCAAACTGCCCAGCCGCACCACCGACTTGCACGCATTGGCCGTTTTAATCTATATGTACCTGCTGTACCGCCATCCGTTGAGGGGTGACAAAATATTCGATCCCGAAGACAGCCAGCGCGACGAGGAACTCGGTATGGGCGAACGCGCCCTGTTTGTCGAACACCCGACCGACCACAGCAACCGCATCAAAACCGCCAACCTGAAGCCCGGCGAACTGCCGTGGAAGGACACCGGCAAAATCCCCTATACCGTTTGCGGCCCCTATATCGCCAAACTGTTCGAACGCGCCTTCATAGGCGGCCTTCACGAACCCGCCCTGCGCCCGACTGCCGACGAATGGGAACACGCGCTGGTAAAGACGGTCGATTTGCTGCAGCCCTGCGCCAACCCCGATTGCGGCCAAAAATGGTATGCCTTCGACAACCGTTTAAAACCCGCCTGCCCGTTTTGCGGCACGCCGCACAAAGGCAAATTGCCGGTATTGAACCTTTACTCATCCGCCCCGGGAGGCAGCTACCGCCCCGACAACCACCGCATCATGGTATACAGCGGCCAGTCGTTGTTTCCGTGGCATGCCGACAACCGTGTCTTCCCCAATGAGAAACTAAAGGCAGACGAGGCGCGCCGCATCGGCTATTTTGTCCTGCATAACGGCGATTGGTGGCTGGTAAACGAACGTATGCCAGATATGTATGACGTGAAAAACAAAGCCGCCGTCCCCGTGGGTGGGAAAATCAAACTGGAGGACGGGGCGCAGATCCTGCTGAAAAAAGGCGACGGCGGCCGCCTGCTGGCGGTGCAGATGGCGGGCGGCTGAACGGGCAGGCCGCATCGGATGCCGAAAGGGAACGGAAATTATGGATGTGCACGGCGTTTTGGATTTTTGGTTTGACGAATCGAGCAAACCGTATTGGTTCAAGCGGGACGGCGGCTTCGACAGGAGGATAAGCGCAAAATTCGCCGGCCTGTATCCGTAGGCGGCGGCGGGGGAGCTTTATGGCTGGCGTTCTGCCCTGGAAGGGCGTTTGGCCGAAATCATCGTGTTGGACCAGTTTGCGCGCAACCTGTTTCGCGACAGCCCACAGGCCTTTGCCGCCGACAACATGGCCGTGGCCTTGAGCCAGGAGGCCGCCTCGCGGGAGGGTTTTGCCAAACTGCCGCCCGAGTACCGCCATTTCATGCTGATGCCGCTGATGCACAGCGAAAGCAGGATCATATACAAACTGGCCGAAAGGTTATTTGCGCAACATGCCGGCGAATCCGCCTATGAGTTTGAGTTGAAACACAAGGCCGTTATAGACCGTTTCGGCCGTTATCCGCACCGCAACGCCGTTTTGGGGCGGGAAAGTACCGCCGAAGAGGCCGAATTCCTGCAGCAGCCCGGTTCTTCCTTCTGAACCTGCGGCCTGCCCGTGTATCATTTTGTGCCAATCTGCTATATATTCGGCCTTTGTCCGAAAACAGTCCCACGCCATGACCGATTTCCACGGCAGCTACCTGCCGCACCAGGTTACCTTCCTGCTCAAACCGATAACGCTGGATACCATTGCCGATACCGCCGAAAAGGAGAGGCTGATACAAAGCGGGCGCAAACACTACAGCGAAATGCTGTCGCCCGAATCCGCCCCGTCCGAAGCCTATCTTCAGCTTTTTCAAACTGCCTGCGGACAAAACCTGCCGCGTATGGCGGCCGACTGCCTGCAGTTGGCGGCGCAGATAGCCGCAAGGCGCGAAACACCCGTGCTGGTGTCGCTGGCGCGGGCGGGTACGCCGGTGGGTGTCGCCCTGCAACATATATTGAGCCGCCACTACGGCTGCAGTGTGGCGCATTATTCCGTCTCCATCATCCGCGACCGGGGCATAGACCGGAACGCCCTGCGCCGCATATTGCAAAACCACAAAGCCGAACAACTGGTTTTCATAGACGGTTGGACGGGCAAAGGCGTGATTAAGCGCGAATTGGACAAATACATCGCCGATTTCAACCGGCAAAACGGCAGCCGTATTGCCGCCGACCTATATGTCTTGTCCGATTTGGCGGGCGTAACCCCGTTTTCCGCCACAAACGGCGACTACCTGATACCTTCCGCCATTTTAAACGCCTGTATCAGCGGCCTAATCAGCCGTTCCGTATTGAACGGGCAAATCGGCAGGGACGACTTTCACGGCTGCGTCTACCTTTCCGAATTGGCCGCGCACGACTTGTCGCGGGATTTCATTGCCGAACTGACCGCTATCAGCGACCGTTTGCAGCAAAACGGGCTGCCCGCCGTCAAACTTTCGCGGCAACAAGGGGCGGCGGACACCAGCCGCCGCTTTATCGCCGCTGCCGCCCGCCGCTACCGCGTGGCCGATATCAACCTGATTAAGCCGGGCATAGGCGAGGCCACCCGCGTCATGCTGCGCCGCCGCCCGCAACTGCTGTTGCTGCGCAACCCCGATGCCCCCGCCGTGCGCCACCTGCTGAGGCTGGCGGAAGAAAAGGATATCGCCATAGAAACCGATGCCTGCCTGCCTTATCAGGCGGCGGCGCTGATACAGGACTTACGTCATGCCTGACAACCCGCACCGGCTCGGCGCGGTACTCTATGTACCCGCCATTCATCCGCAATTGATACAGATTGCCCTGGGCGAAAAACTCGGCCGCGTCCGAAGCCTGATTTACTGTACCGAAGACGCCGTCTGCCCCGACGACCTGCCTTGGGCTTTGGAACGGCTGCAGGAATTTTTGCATATCCTGCCGCCGCAAGATAAACGCAACCACTTTATCCGCCTGCGTAACCCCGCCGTAATGGAACAGGTCTTGTCTTTGCGCGGGCTGGAAAAGATACGCGGTTTCGTGCTGCCGAAAATCGATGCGGGCAACCTGCACGAATATGCCGCCCTGAAAAACCTGCCTTTCCTCCTGATGCCTACGCTGGAAACCGCCGACGCCCTATTGGAAGCACCCATGCTGCGCCTGCGCGGGCTTTTGCTGCAGCCGGATTGGAAAAGCCGCGTCCTGTGCCTGCGAATAGGCGGCAACGATTTGTTCAACCACCTGCATATGCGCCGCCCGCGCGGGGTTACGCTGTACCAAACCCCTTTGCAAAGTGTGATTGCCCGTTTGGTCGGCATATTCAAGCCTTACGGTTTCCATCTGAGTGCGCCTGTGTTTGAGTTTCTCGACCAGCCCGAACTGCTGGCGCGCGAGGTGGAGCAGGATTTGCAATATGGCCTGACCGGCAAAACCGCCATCCATCCCGACCAAATCGCCCTAATCGAACAATATTACCGCATCAGCCGCGAGGATAAAGAATTGGCCGAACGGATTCTCGACAGCCAAAAGGCCGTGTTCAATGCCAATCAAACCATGCAGGAGGTCGGCACCCATAAAAATTGGGCGAAGAATGTGCTGGCGGCATGGGAGGTGTTTGGGGAAGGGCGGGAGGTTTGAGTCGTCTGAAAACGGCGGTGCGGACGGTATGCCCGATTGCACGGTAAAGGCGAATTGTTTAGAATGCCCGCCTGCCGCCGCGATGTCGTTTCCGCCTTTTGCAACAGGACGGTATGATGATGTCGGCGTACTTCGGCCGTTTTTTCGGCGGACCGCCCCGGCCGCGAGGCAAGGGGGCAAAATCTGTTTCAATAGTCCCAATCCGATTTTTTATAAGGAATTTTTATGACCGGACATCTCGGCTTCCCGCTGGAAACGGTGGCGGTTTTTGTCGCCCTTTCTGTCGGCGCTATTTTTATCGACCTATATTCCCACCGCGACGATAAGCCGCTTACGCTGAAAGGCGCGGCTTTGTGGTCGCTTTTTTGGGTGTTTGTTTCCATTATGTTCGGCGTGTACCTGTGGGTGCACCACGGCAGTGAGGTTTCCAGCCTGTTCTTCACCGGTTATGCCTTGGAAAAGGTGTTGTCGGTGGACAATTTGTTTGTGATGATGGCGATTTTCGCCTGGTTCAAGGTGCCGGAAGGCTACCGCCACCGCGTGCTGTATTGGGGGATTGTCGGTGCGATTGTCTTCCGTATGATTTTTGTCGCCATCGGTACGAGCCTGTTGGCGTTGGGCCCGGTTGTGGAGGCGGTCTTCGCCGTAATCGTGGGCTATACGGCCGTGGTGATGCTCAAAGGCGGCGGCGACGACGACGAAATCGAGGATTATTCCGACCATTTGGCCTACCGATGGGTGCATAGGTTCTTCCCCGTCTGGCCGCGCCTGTTCGGACACAATTTCTTCCTGAAAGGCCAAGAGTTGGACAAGGCCCGCGCCGAACATCCCGATGTGCATTTGGAATTGGCCGGCGAAGATGTGAAGCATCCCGAAAGAAGCCATCCCCACCCCCTCTCCAAAGTGCCGCTGGTCGCCACGCCGTTGTTTTTGTGTCTCGCGGTAATCGAGTTGTCCGATGTGATGTTCGCCTTCGACAGCGTGCCCGCCGTCATCGCGGTGTCGAAAGAACCTCTAATCGTGTATAGCGCCATGATGTTCGCCATACTCGGCCTGCGTACGATGTATTTTGTGTTGGAGGCATTGAAGGGTTATCTGGTGCATTTGGAAAAGGCCGTTATCGTACTGCTGTTCTTTATCGCATTCAAACTCGGCTTGTCGGCCAGCAACCACGCCTTCCACCACGGCTTCGATATTTCGCCCAATGCCTCGCTGATCGTGGTGTTGGTGGTGTTGGCCCTGGGCATCGCCGCCTCCTTCGTCTTCCCCGAAGAAAAAAAGGATGAGGCCGAACCCGCTGCCGATGCGGATAAGTCCGACAAGGTGGAAGAAAATCCTGAATCAGGCGGACGGGATAAGGCCGAATAGTTTTCCAAGCCGTCTGAAAACGGATTTCAGGCGGCTTTTTTCCAATACGATTTGTCAAAAAAAGGAGACCGTTATGGGAATCAGCCTGAGCAAGGGCCAAAACGTATCACTAAACAAAACCGACCCGTCCTTAAAACAGATTCTGATTGGATTGGGCTGGGACGCGCGCAGCAGCGACGGACAGGATTTCGACTTGGACGCCAGCGTGTTTATGGCGGGCGACAACGGCAAAGTGCCGTCCGACAGCTATTTTATCTTCTATAACCAGCTGCAATCGCCTGAGGGTTCGGTAAGGCACACCGGCGACAACCTGACGGGCGACGGCGACGGCGACGATGAAAGCGTCATTGTCGATTTGGATAAAGTGCCGGCGCACATCAAGTCCCTGTTTGTTACCGTAACAATACACGATGCCGACATACGCCGCCAAAATTTCGGCCAGGTACGCAACGCCTTTGTGCGTTTGGTGAACAACGAGAACGGGCAGGAAGTATTGCGCTTTGACTTGTCGGAAGACTACAGCACCGAAACCGCGATGGTGTTTGGCGAAGTGTACCGCCACAACAGCGAATGGAAATTCCGCGCCATCGGGCAGGGCTATTCGGGCGGGCTGCTCGCCCTGTGCCACCAATACGGCGTGAATGTGGATTGAAGAAGCCGCCAGTAAGGACAAGCCGCCGGCCGCCCGGGAGTTTATATGCGCTTTGGTGCGGCTTGTTTTTTTAAAAACCGTTTTCCATCAGAATCTGTCCGGGGATACGGTTCCGGTGCATGGCGAAACCCATATCGAGCAAGGCCTGAAAAGTATCCTTAACCATATCGGGATTGCCGCAGAGCATAAAGCGGGTATTTTCCCGCGTAAACGCAAAGCCGAATTTGGCCGACAATTCCCCGTTTTCCAACAGCTTGGGCAAACGCTTGTTTAAACAGCCGTCTGCCTTGTCGCGGGTCAAAACGGGCGCGAAGACAAATTTGGCGGCGTGTCCGCCCACCAGCGGATGCTCCTGCAAGGCGGCGATGCGGCTGTTGAAAACCAACTCGTCCGCATAAGAAACCGAATGGGCCAAAGCCAGGCGGTCGAAACGCTGCCAGATTTCGGGTTGTTCCAAAATCGACAAGAAAGGGGCGATGCCCGAGCCGGTACACAACATCACCAATTCCCGCCCGTCGGGGAAACGTTCGGGCAGTAAAAAGCCGTTGGCGGCCTTATCCAGCAAAATAACGTCGCCGGCCTGCATGGAGGCAAGGTGCGCCGACATTGCGCCGTTGGGAATCAGCACGGCGAAATATTCCAAAGTATCGGCATATTCGGCCGAAACCACAGAATAGGCGCGCCAGATAAAGCCTGCGCCGTCGCGGAAACCCAAACGGGAAAACTGGCCGGCCGAAAAACGGTAGGACTCGGGGCGGCTGATGGCGAAGGTCAGCAGTTTGGGCGTATGCCGCTTGACCCATAAAACGGTTTCTTCGGTAAATTTTGCTTCGGGAGGGGCTGCCATAACGGATTTCCTGATATTTCAATGCGCACAAGGCCGCACAAAAAACAAACTTATGTATTGTGATTGAATGGGAAGGCATTATAACCCTCCCAAAAAAGCCCGATTCTACCGTCCAAAAGGGATGGGTTTCAACCATTATTAAGGAAAGGGGGCGGTAAAACAATTAATGGAACGGCAGACAGATGCGGTTTGCCTTCTCCTTAAAACCTTGCCTTAATGCCGACCGTTACCGTCCTGCCCGGGCCGGGGGTGGGGACGTTGCTCATGGGGTCGAGGTAGTAACGGTTGGCGAGGTTGTTCACGCCGAGGTTGAGGCTGAGCCTGTTGCCGATACGGTAGCGGGCGTAGGCATCCCAGATGGTGGAGGCGCGCCAGTGGTAG
>CAUVCE010000037.1:0-13837 GCA_963550425.1 uncultured Neisseria sp. | reverse complement strand
ACAGCCGCCTGCAACTGGCGAAGCTCACCGGCGACACGCTGAAACAAGGCTTGGACTTGCTGGGCATTGACGTGTTGGATGTGATGTAAATGAAAAGGCCGCCGAAATAACTTTTCAGGCGGCTTTTTTTCGAAAAAACCGCGCCGACCCAAACCAAAAGGAAACACAACGATGCCCGAACAAGGACAATACGACTACACCCTAAACCAAATCCTGCAAGCCGCCTTGCTGGCACACGGCTGCAAAACGCGGCAACGGGGCGGCAAACTGCTGCCTGACCTGAAAATCCCCGTTTCCTTAGACACACTGGCCTATGTCTCCGAGCGCAAAAACGGCCTGATTGTTACCCGTTTGGATGTCGAAGCAGGCCTTCCCGACGGCCGCTTCCTGTATGAAACCTTCGGCGACATGGGCGGCAGCGTGGAAGAGGCTTTGAGCGCCAACTGGGAAAACTTCCAAAGCGGCGTTTTAAACGTCCTGCTTGACGCATTCAACCAAAACGGCAATGCCGAGAACTGGGTATTGGGCGGCATACCCTTTGACGCCTACATAGGCAATTTCACCTTAAAATTCATCGGTGAAAAACCAAAGCTGCCGCGCGGGACCCTGATTTCGGCCATACGCGGAGCCCTAAACCTTAGCCGGCCGAGTTCCAAAATCCACTTTGTACGTTTCTTCATCAGCCAAAGCGGCAACCAAATCGACACAGTGGAAATAATGGCCGACAACGTCGGCCTGCCCTTTGCCGAACAGGCATTGCGCCGCCTAAACTGGCCTTTGCGCAATCATTTTTACAGCCAACGCCTGTTCGTCATACTGATGCCGTCCTCCGTTTTTGCCACAACAGACGAAGGCGGCGGCAAATAACATTGACCCTTCGGGGGAAATCGCCGATAATTCTTCATTTGACGATGCCCGCCTTAGGGCGGCACAAAACCGATTATCCAAATAATTTCAGGAGTAAAAATGCCCTCTATCCGCGTAAAAGAAAACGAACCATTTGAAGTCGCCATGCGCCGTTTCAAACGCGCCATCGAAAAAACCGGCCTGCTGACCGAACTTCGCGCCCGCGAAGCCTACGAAAAACCGACAACCGAACGCAAACGCAAAAAAGCCGCAGCGGTCAAACGCCTGCAAAAACGCCTGCGCAGCCAACAGCTTCCTCCCAAAATGTACTAATCGGATACCTAAAACACCGCAGCCCGCCTGCGGTGTTTTTACGTTTGCACTATAATGTCCGAACTTTGACAACGGCAGGCCGTTTGCACCTGCCCCCCGACACAAGGAAACCGCCATGACATTGAAATCCCGCCTGAACGAAGACATGAAAACCGCCATGCGCGCCAAAGACCAAATAGCGCTGTCCACCATCCGCCTGATTAACGCCGCTATCAAACAATACGAAGTAGACGAGCACGACGAGGCCGATGATGCCCGCGTTACCGCCATCTTGGGAAAAATGATAAAGCAGCGTAAAGATTCCGCCAAAATCTACACCGATGCCGGCCGGCAGGACTTGGCCGAAAAAGAAAACGCCGAAATCGAAGTGCTCAACCGCTACCTGCCCGAAATGCTGTCGGCGGAAGCCATACAGGCAGAAGTCGCCGCCGCACTGGCCGAAACGGGCGCATCAGGCATGGCAGATATGGGCAAGGTCATGGGCGTATTGAAAGCCAAACTGGCTGGAAAGGCCGATATGGGCGAAGTAAACAAAGCCGTCAAGTCCGCCCTGTCTTAATATGCCGATGGTGCGGACGTCCAAACCGATGTTTGAGACACGCAAGGCGGCATCATGCCTTACCCTGCCGAAACAAATGTTATTCCATATCAAAAAACCACATCGCCGCCTCAAAAGACGGGGTTTCAAGCATTAAGGGAATTCTGATGGGCACAAAACACCGCCTGGCCGGCATCATCCTGCCGGCACTGATTGCGGCCGCTTCGTTATTCCTTTATTACATGGAAAACGGCAAAGTCGACAGTGTTGCCGGTATAGAATTGGGGGAAACTTGGGTGTTTTACCACAACGGCATCGAAAACCGCCGCCTGCAGGATGCCGTAAACCAAACCCTGAATACCAATCCGGAAGGATTGAAGGCCCTGCCGGCCACCCGTTGCGACACGGCAGGCTGTTATGATTTGGGCGCGGTCATCACCCAAATCATCTACCGCATGGGCGAAGACAAATTCGCCGCCATGCTGCCCGTTTTGGATAAGGCGGAAACAAACTGGCTGGCCGACATGATTACCGTAGGCTTGGAATACGGCGGCAACGTCAATCCCCGCCAAGGCAGCACGCGGCAGATGGAAACCGAGTTCCCCAAGCTGCATCGCACATTGTCCTCATCCTGATTCCCGATTCTCAACCGGCAAGGAGGTATTTTATGGATCACCGGCAATTTACCCTGATGGTTATCTTGGTTACGTTCTGCGCCCTAAGCGGCTTTGGCACGCTGTTCATACTCGACCGCATTTCCGGTACGGCCTTCTTCGGCTATATGCTGGCCACCATCCCGCTTATGGCGTTAATCCGCATCATTTACGCCGCAATTAAAGGCAAAAACGGCGAGCCGTCTGAAAAACCATGATACCTTCCGACTTTATAGACGAACTGCTGGCCAAAACGGATATTGTCGATATCATTGACGAATATGTCCCGCTGAAAAAAAGCGGGGCGAACTACATGGCCTGCTGCCCGTTCCACAAAGAAAAAACGCCGTCTTTCTCCGTCAGCCCGGGCAAACAGTTTTATCATTGTTTCAGCTGCGGCGCACACGGCAGCGCCATAGGCTTCGTCATGGCATACCAAGGCCTGCCGTTCCCCGAAGCCGTGCGGCAGATTGCCGACAGGCAGGGTTTGGCCGTGCCGGATTCGGGCGGCCGCCGTACCGACCCCGTGTGGCGCGAACAACAGAAAAAGAAACAACAGACGCTGGAAGAAACCATTTCGGCCTGTGCCGATTTCTACCACAGCCAACTCACGCGACACCCCGAGGCCGCCCGATATCTCCGCGAACGGGGTTTGAATGACGAAACGGCAGGCCGCTTCCTGTTGGGTTACGCCCCGGACGGCTGGCAGCCCTTGGCGCAGGTTTTCCAACCCTATCCCAATCCCGCGCTTGTCGAAAGCGGCCAGGTCGTCCGCAACGAAGAACAAAACCGCCACTACGACCGTTTCCGCAAACGCATCATGTTCCCCATCCGCGATTCGCGCGGGCAGGTTATCGGTTTTGGAGGACGCGTGTTGGATGATGCCAAACCCAAATACCTCAATTCCCCCGATACCCCCCTGTTTGACAAGGGCCGCAACCTTTACGGCCTGTACGAAGCGCGCCATGCCGTGCGCGAGGCGGGCAGGATACTTGTGGTTGAGGGTTATATGGACGTCGTGTCGCTGGCGCAGGCAGGCATATCCTATGCCGTGGCCGCCCTGGGCACGGCCACCACGGGCGAACATATCCGCACTCTGCTGCGCCAAACCGACCATGTTTATTTCTGTTTCGATGGCGACGGGGCCGGACGCAAAGCCGCCCGCCGCGCACTGGAAAACGCCCTGCCCCAACTTAAAGACGGCAAAAGCCTGAACTTCCTGTTTCTGCCGCCCGAACACGACCCCGACAGTTATGTCCGCGCCTATGGCAGGGTACAATTCGAAGATGCCCTGCTCAATCAAAGCAAACCTTTGTCGGAATATTTTTGGCAGACGCTTTCAGACGGTTTGAACCTGTCCGCCCAAGAGGGCAAGGCGCAGCTGATTAAAGACAGCGCCCCCCTATTGGGGCGGATTGCCGCGCCCGCATTATCTTTTTTATTGAAGCAGCAGCTTGGCGGCATGGTCGGCATAGACGCGGCCAATCTGGCACAACTTTTGGGGCAGGAAGCCCCCAAGCCCGATATACGGCAGCGGCATTACAGCCTGCCTGCCGAAACTTCCCGCCAGCCTCAGATGCTGACTTTGGCACAACGGCAAATCCGCACACTGATGGCCAACCCCGCTTGGGCAAAACACGTCTTTTTTCCCGAATACCTGCCTTTGAACGGCGAATTGGCCTGTTTGGCCGACATTGCCGAATTTATCCGCCAAAATCCCGATACCGACCACGCACACATTTGGGAACACTTCCGCGACAGCAATGCCGAAGCCGTTTTGCAATATATTTACCGCAACAGCAAGGATGCCGAAGCCGAAGAAGGGGAAGATGGCGAAACTGCCTTTAAAGACGGCATAGGCAGGCTTATCCGCACCTGCCGCACCGCGCAGATACAGGTATTGCAGCAGCAGGCGGTTCAGGGCGGGTTGGACGACTCCGAAAAAAGCCTCTTGCTGCAGCTGTTGTCTGCCCGCTGAATCCCGAAAAGCCGGTTATGGCCGAAACGCCTGTTATGGTGCCGCGCTATCAAATAAACTTGGACTCTGCCGCCCCGAATTAAAGGGCATGGTTTTAACCGTTAAGGAAGTTTTGATGAAAATCATACTGGCCACCTCCATGGGCGGGCTGGGCGGCACGGAAACCGCCAGCCTGCGGCTGGGCAGCCTGCTGGCACGGCACGGACATGACGTTTTGCTGGCCGCATCCGACGGCCCGCTGGTCTCCGACGCACAAGCCGCGGGCATGCGTTGGCAAAACATCGACTTTTACGGCGGCGGCCGCACCGGCTACCTGCGCGCCACCCTGTCCTTCGCCCGCCTGCTGCGCCGCGAACGCCCCGACATCATCCACTGCCAGATGGCGCGCATCGTCCCCGCCTGCGCGATAGCGGCCAAAACCTGCTCGCCGCGCAGCAAGGTTTTCTACCACGCGCGCGGCCTGAACCCCGAAACCTATTCCAAAATCGCCCGCCTGTTTGCCGGACTTGGCGTATACATCATCGCCAACTGCCGCCACGAACAGCAGAAACTCATCCGCCACGGCTTTCCCGCCGGACGCACCGCCTACACCTACAACGCCCTGCCGCCCGCCCCCGCCGTTTCCTCCAAAACGCCGCGCGGTTTCGTCATGCTCGGCACATTGTCGCGCTTGGACAAAGTACGCGCCGTCCACCTGACGATAGACGTTTTCCACACCCTGCTGCAACGCGGCCTGCCCGTCCGGCTGCACATCGCAGGCACGGGCGAAGAACGCCCCGCCCTAGAAGCGCAGGCCGGACGGCTGGGCATTGCCGACAAAGTTTCCTTCCTCGGCGCGGTGCGGGATTTGAACGCCTATTTCGCCGACACCGATATCCTGGTGAACACCTTGGACTGCACGGGCGACCACGGCGCGGGCGTGGGCAACAATATTTTGGAAGCCGGGCTGTACCGCACCGCCGTCGCCAGCTACGACGCAGCGGGCATTGCCGAAATGGTGGAAAACGGCAAAACCGGTTTCTGCACCCCGCTGCACGACCAGACCGCGCTGGCCGACGCGCTGGAACAACTCGTCCGCTCGCCCGAACTGCGGCAAACCTTCGGCAACGCCCTGCACGAACGCGTTACCCGCCTGTGCTCGGACGACGAAATCTACCGTACGACCATGGCCGCCTATGCGTTGTGATGTCAATCCGCTATGTTGTTACGGCCTGCGGATTTGGTCAGACATGGTGCACGACGAGTTTCCGGCCTTTGTAGTCCAATACGTCCACGTCCATGTCGAACAGTTCGCGGATGTTGGCGGCGGTAAAGACTTCGTTGGGGTGGCCGGTCATGGCGACGCGCCCGCCCTTCATGGCGACGACGTGGTCGGCGTAGGCGGCGGCCTGGTTGATGTCGTGCAGGACGACGACGGTGGTGCGGCTGTGTTCGTCGGTCAGGCGGCGCAAAAGCTGCATCAGGTTGCGGGCGTAATACATGTCTAAGTTGTTGAGCGGTTCATCCAGCAAAACGTAATCGGTCTGCTGGCAGAACACCATGGCTATCATCGCCCGCTGCCGCTGCCCGCCCGACAGCTCGGTCAGGTAGCGTTCGGCAAACGTCTGAAGCTGGAAAGACGCCAATGCGTTTTCAACGATGGCTTTGTCTTGTTCGTCCGGCCGCCCCTGATGGTAGGGATAACGGCCGAACATGAGCAGGTCGCGCACGCTGATGCGGCTGACGATGTTGTTTTCCTGTGTCAGGATGGATAGGGTTTTGGCCAATTCGGCAGTCGGGGTGGCCGTTACGTCCAGCCCGCCGCAGGTAATTTTGCCGTGTTTGAGCGGCTGAAGCCGCGACATGAACGACAAAAGGGTGGATTTGCCCGCGCCGTTGGGCCCAATCAGCGCGGTGATGCCGCCTTGCGGGATGTCGAGGCTGACGTTGTCGAGTATGGTTTGCCCGCCTATACCGTGGCTGACGTTTTGGATGGAAATCATTGTATTATTCTCTTGTTTTCATTTGATTGGAATGTGGTTTTCAGACGGCCTTACAACGCAAAAAGGCCGTCTGAAAAAACTACTTCGGCTTTCGCAGCACCAGCCATAAAAACACCAGCCCGCCGGCAAATTCGATGACCACGCTCAACACGGCCTTCATACCCAAAAGGTGTTCGAACACGGTCTGCCCGCCCACCAGCAGCACCGATGCGGTAAGAAAGGCCATCGGCAGGCGCAGGCTGTGGCGGATGCTGCCGCAAAAGCGGTCGGACAAGGCCACCACCAGCAGGCCGAAAAAGCTCACGGGCCCGACCAAGGCCGTGGCCGTGGCCGTCAAAACCGCAATCCAGAATAGAATCCACAACATGTCGCGCCGGTAATTCAGGCCGAGATTCACCGCCTGATCGCGCCCCAGCAGCAGCACGTCCAGCTTATACCGTTCGCGCCACAGGAAGAAGGCCGACACCAGCGCGATAACGGCCGACACCCCCAGCAGCTTGGCGTTCACCGTGTTAAACGAAGCGAAGGTGTTTGACTGCGCCACGGCAAACTCTTCGGGGTCGAGCAGCCTTTGCAGCAACGACGACAGGCTGCGGAACAAAATGCCGAACACCACGCCGATTAAAATCATCCGCGCCAAATCGCGCCCGCCCTGCCGCATCAGCGTTTGGAACAGCAGCAGCGAACCGCCGACCATCGCCGCCAGTTCGAAGGCGAACTTGCCCGTCTGCGGCAGGGACGAATAACCGATGCCGCCCAACACCGCCACCAGCAGCGTCTGCAAAAACACATACAGCGAATCGAAGCCCAGCACCGACGGCGTGAGAATCGGATTGTTGGTCAGCGTTTGAAACAGCAGGGTCGAAACGCCCACCGAATACGCCACCAGCAGCAGCGAAGCCAACACCATCCCCCGCCTTGGCAAGACGAAATCCCAATGCCCGTTGGCGTTCAGCGTCATAAACAGCACGCAGGATGCGGCCAGCAGGGCCAAGGCCGGCCACAGCGGGCGGTACAGGCCGGACAATGCGGCCGTTTTTTTATTCGACATTCGGCATCTCCCTTTTTCAGACGGCATGCGCGGGTTTGCGCATCAGCAGGTACAAAAACAGCACCGTCCCCACCACGCCGAACACGGTGGATACCGGAATCTCGAACGGCGCGCGTATCGTGCGGCCGACGATGTCGCAGGCCAACACCAGCGAAGCCCCCATCAGCGCGACCGCCGGCAGGCTCGCACGCAGCTTGTCGCCCATCAGGCGGCTGACGATATTGGGCACGACCAGCCCGATAAACGGAATACTGCCCACCGTAACCACCACCAGCGAAGTAATCAGCGACACAATCATCAGCCCCGACCACAAAACCGCCGTGCGGTTCAGCCCGAGATTGACGCTGACCGAATCGCCCAGCCCCGCAATCGTCAATTGGTCGGCAATCAGATAGGCGCATGCCGCCGCCAGGCCGCCTATCCACAGCAGCTCGTAACGCCCCTGCATCATATTGGAGAAATCGCCCGACAACAGCGCGCCCAAAGCCTGCATCATCTCCCGCTCATAGGCGATAAACAGCGTAACCGACTCAATCACCCCGCCGAAAATCACCCCCACCAGCGGCACCATCAGCTGCGCCGTCGGCGGCAGGCGCGAAATCAACGCCATGAACAGCAGCATCCCAGCCATCGCCGCCGCCGCGCCGACCGACATCCGCAACAGCGGCGCAACCGACGGCGCGAACAGCATCATCAGCAGCAAGGCCAGGGCCGCACTCTGGCTTGCCCCCACCATCGAAGGCTCGACAAAGCGGTTTTTCATCAAAATCTGCATAATCATGCCCGCCACCGCCAGCGACGCGCCGCTCAATACCACCGCAAACGTGCGCGGCAGGCGGCTGATCAGCATCAGCTGCATACTGTCGGCCGAAGAAAAAATCTGCGACCAATGGAATTCCGCCACCCCGACCGACAAACTGACCGCAAACAGCGGCAGCATTACCAGCAGGTTGGCCAGATTGAACAACAATGCTTTTCGCTTCATTAAAAAATCCCTTATCTCCCACTCAAACGCCAATGGTCATCCAAACCGTCTGAAAAACCCGCCGCCTATCGGGCATCTTTTCCCAGGCGCCTGTCCAAATCCGCAATTCTCTCTTCCAGTTGTTTTTTCTGTTCGCGTGCATACGGCCTTATATCCGGCTGTAATTTTTCCACATCGCCCAATTCGTGCAGACGCTTTTCCAAATCCCGCCGTTGCGCCAGCATCCGCCTGCGCGGCGCACCCCCTTCATAGGCATCGCGGTAAACCTTCTCCAATTCGGCGCGGTTGGGACAGGCGGCCGCACGGGCAATGTCGCCATCCCGGCCGAGTTGGCGGAAATGTCCGGCCGAGCAATATTTGGCCAGGCCGGCACGGTAACCGCCCTCCCATCTGAGACGGTCGGGCTTGACCGCGTAACCATCGCACAATCTGTCATAACCGTATTCGTCAAACACGCCGCTCCCGCCGCCCTCGCCTGCCCTCAAACCATTCCGATACCAGTCGTAATCGGCATTACAAACCATTTTGGCCCGACTTCTCCGGGCATCATGGTCAAGGAGTGCGGCAAATGCCGAAAACGGCAGGGTAATGGGCAGCATCACGATTTCCGCAAGCGAACTGCAACCCGCCAACAAACAGGCAACAACAAACAGCCATGTTTTTTTCTTTACCATACGAACAAACGTCCAGACAGCCGGACAGCCGTCTGAACGCACCACCTTTTCCAGAAAAAGACAACGGGCGAAAACAACTTATTTCGCCTTAGAAAAAGCGTCCTTCAACAAATTGCCCGCATTCAGCAACTCTTGCGCGCCGCCGGCGGCCAGATAAGTTTCCGGCGGCAGATACACCACCTGGCCTTTTTTCCAGGCTGTACTTTGCGCCACCAGCGGATTATCCAACACTTCGCGCGCCGCCTTGCCTTCTTCGCCTATTGCCGCACCGCGGTCGAGCACGAACAGCCAGTCGGGATTCTTCTCCTTAATATATTCGAAAGAAACCGGTTGGCCGTGCGAACCTTCCTTAATCGCCTCGTCCGCCGCGGGCACGCCGATATCGCGGTGAATCCAGCCGCCCAAACGCGAATCGGGGCCGAAGGCCGACAACTTGCCCGCGTTCACCAAAATCACCAGCCCCTTGCCCTTGCCCTGTGCGGCGGCCTTGGCATCGGCAAAAGTTTTGTCGATTTCCGCCTTCAAGGCGTCGGCTTCGGCCTGCTTGCCGAAGATTTTGGCATAAGCATCGATACGCGCCTTGGCGCTTTCCTTCATATTGTCCGTTTTCGCCGTCATCTCGACGGTTGGCGCGAGCTTGACCAACTCGGAAGAAACCTTGTCCTTGGCCATACGGCTGCCGATGATGATCAACTGCGGGTTATAGGCGTTCAAGGCTTCGTAATTCGGTTCGAACAGCGTACCCGCCTTTACCGCGTCTTTCAGCGGCGCATCCAGATACGCCAAATTCTGCGAATCTACAGATGCGCCGATTTTCACACCCAATTTGCTCAACGTATCGATTGCGCCCAAATCATAAACCGCCACGCGCTCCGGATTTTGCGGCACGACGGCTTCCCCGCGCGCGGTTTCGATTTTGACCGAGCCCGGCGGCACTTCGGCTGCGGCGGAAGAAGCAGCCTGCCCTTCGGCAGAACCGGCCTGCCCGCCGCAGGCGGCCAAAGCGGCGGCGCAACACAGCGTCAATACAGAAAAACGGATATTCATAAAAATTCCTTTAAAAATTTCAAAAAATACACAAAAACGGCAAAACAATGCCGTAGCTTCATCAAAATACGGCCATATGGCAAACATCAAAAATACGGCCGATACACCGTACCTTGCCGCAACACATATGGAAAATAATTCTCTTTATATTTTTACACAGACAGGCCGGCTTTGACAAACAAGTTTCAACAAAAAAGCCGCACACAACCCGCAGCCCCACATAATCGAAACATCAATTTTCCCCATCCTTCAACAAGTGCATAAAAGAGGCGGCCAACACCTGCCCGTGGTTCAAATCGGCAAACAGGCGGTACCGAACCTTCACCCCCTTCTGCCGCAGACCTTGCGCCAAGCGTTCCGCGGCATCGGGCGGCAAGGCGGACAACGCCCTTTCCCGTTCGGCCAACCGGGCGGCCTGTTGCGGATTGGCGGGCTTCCTATCCTCCCTGCGGCCGCTTTTTTGAATCACCAGCCTTTTTCCGGCGGCCTCGTCCGACAAACGTCCCGTATACCGCAAAACCAACCCATCCTGCAGCCATAAAGACGGGTCGGCGGCAACATAACGGTCGAAGGCGGCCGGCCGCACCGACAAGGCATAAAGCACAAAAACGCCGCCATAAGAATGCCCCCACAGCGTGCGCCGCCCGCCGTCAATCGGCAGCCCCCGTTCCGCCTGATGCCGTATCGCGCCCGCGAGCAAATCGAGGAACCCTGCCGCACCGCCGTTGTTTCGGGAGGAATCGAGCCTGTCGGGCATAGGCTTTCCCTGCAAATCGGGCGGCGTATAATCGTAGGCGCGGGCGGCCGTATCGAAGCGGCGGTCGGTGGCATACCCCACCAACACCAGCACGGGCGGGTCGCCGGCCGATACCAAGGCATCCAAATTTTCCGGATTCAGATACTCTAGCAGCGCATTGCCGTCCAAAGCATACCACACGGGGAAACCGCCTTTTGGCGGCCGGATTTTGGGGATGCCGACAAACACACGGTAACGGCGCAACCCGTCTGCGGACGGACATTCGAAAATTCGGAAAACATAAGCCTTATTTGGCGCGGCCAATACCGAAACATCGGCCTGGCGGCTGATTTCCGGCGGTACGGAGGGGGCGGAAGAATCCGCCCGAACACAAGCCGTCCAAAGCGGCAGGGCGAACAACAAACGTTTCATCGAAAATTTCCTTAATAATTGAAACCCGGCCCTTCAGTATGTTGGCGCAGGGTTTGCTTTTTGGGGATGCAACCCCTTCCGGCAGTGAAACATAACAGGGTTGCGCCTTATGAGCGGCCATGCGTGTTGAAACATACGCCGCACGCCCGGCATTCAGGCAGCGCGGCTTTTCAAAAAAACGGCCAGCCTCCCACGGTAACGCCACAGCGGCACAACCAAAAAAACCAGCCACAACGGCACAAAATAGACATAAGCGGCGGGGCTGCCCCATCGCGTATACGCCAAACACGCCAGCAGGCACGACACGGTCGCCCCATACACCCGCCTTCGCGGCAGCGGCTGCCACAAACGGGCGGACAATTCTGTTTTTCCGGCAAAAAACAACCAAAACGACAAAGCCGTCGCCATCGCCGCCCCGCGCGCGCCCCACAACGGAATAAAAAGATGCAGCAAAAACAAATTCAACAACAAAGCCGCCAGCGAAACCAGCACCAAACAAACCGTCCGGCGGCAGACATGTACCCCGATTCCCGTTACCTCGGTCAGCGTATAAAACAACGGAAACAACAACGTACACAACAAAATATACGGCACATCCGCATAAGTCGTCGGCAGCAGATGAGCGATAAGCGGCGAACACAGGCCGCTCAAACCGACTATCGCGCATATCGCGGCGGACATATGCCGCGCCGCCGCCGCCACCTGTTCGCGGCCGCCGCCGTCTGCCGCCCATTTGAACACCAACGGCGACCATACTGTGGCAAACACGCTTTGAAACACCAAGGCCGCCGCACCGAAGGCCACCGCCAGCGAATACACCCCCACCCCGTCCAAACCCGCCAACGCCTTCAACAACCAGCGGTCGGCAGAGGTAAAACCCCAATAAGCCACGCCGGCAACCGCCAAAGGCAGGCCGTAAGCCAAAGCAGAATAAAGCCGTCGCCAGGAAAAGCCCGCCCTCCAGGCGGCCGACAACTCCTGCCTCACCTGCCACAGCAGCACCGCCACCGCCAGCCACTGCCCCGCGACATGTACCGACAGTAACAGGAAGGTATCCGCCTGCCGCCCCGACAGCATACAGGCCGCAATCAGCAAAAGCGCCGACAGCTTCGGCAGAATCTGCGCCAGAGAAAATGCCAACGCCCTCTCACGCATACGCAGCACCAAAGACAAATAACGCGCCGACAGCGAGGCATAAACAAACAACAGGCACAAAACGCCCAAGGACGCATCAGGCAGCGACAACACCTGTCCGGCCGGCCACTGAGGCCGCCACAGGCACAATGCCGCCGCAACGGCCGCCGACAGCACCATCGGCGGAAAAACCAGGCTTTTCAGCAACACGGCATGATTTACATCGGTATGAAATTCCCGAATATAGGCCTGATCCAAACCAAAACCCAACACAATGATGCCCAATCCGGCAACGGTTTGCAGCAACACCAGCCTGCCGATGTCGCTGTCGGAAAAATACCAGGACATCAAGGGCAGAAGCAGCAGGCCCACGGCGGCATTGCCCACGGGGCCGACCGCATAACGGAAGAACAAACGCAAAGGGAACATGAAAGGATTCCGAAAACAAAAAGCAACCGACCCCCAGTGTCGGCAACACCTTAGGGAAATAAGGTATTTTGGTTATATAATGCCGATGACAACGCCGACCGGAAGGCCGCCATGACACCCGATATCCGAAAACGACTCAAAATCTCCGACCACGTTGCCGCCAAATTGGAAAAACTCAATCTGCATACCATGTGGGATTTGGCGTTGCACCTGCCGCTGCGCTACGAGGATGAAACCCGTATCACGCCGATACGGCGGGCAACTGCCGGCACTTCCTGCCAGATTGAGGGCGAGGTCGTCCATCAGGCGGTTGTCGGCGGTGCGCGCAGGCAATTGTCCGTGTTGCTGAAAGACGACCGGCAAGACACCATGCAGTTGCGCTTTATTCATTTTTATCCCAACCATGTCCGGCAAACCGCCATCGGCAGCCGTATCCGCGCCGTCGGCGAAATCCGCGCCAATTATCCCTACAACGAAATCATCCACCCGAAAATCTACGATGCCTTGGGCAGCCGCCTCGCCGAAAGCCTCACGCCTGTTTACCCCACTGTCGGCGGTTTGAGCCAATCCGCCCTGCGCCGCGCGATACGGGGCGCGTTGGACATCCTGCCCGCCGATGATACGCTGCCGGATGGTTTGCTGCAAAAATTAAACCTGCCCCGCCTGACGGACTGCCTGCATCTGTTGCATGCGCCGCCGCCGGAATATGCGGGTTTGAATTTGGCGGACAGCGCGCTGCCCGCATGGCAACGGCTCAAATTCGACGAACTTTTGGCACAACAACTTTCCATGCGGCTGGCGCGGCAGAAGCGCGTCAGCGGTACAGCTACGGCATTGGGCGGCGACGGCACATTGACCCAAGCCCTGCGCAACGCCTTGCCGTTTGCCCTGACCGATGCCCAAGAAAGAGTTGTATCCGAAATCCGCCGCGACATGGCGCAAACCCACCCCATGCACCGCCTGTTGCAAGGCGATGTCGGCAGCGGCAAAACCATCGTCGCCGCCTTGTCCGCGCTGAC
>CAUVCE010000036.1:0-13867 GCA_963550425.1 uncultured Neisseria sp. | reverse complement strand
GGTAGAGCAACGGATTGAAAATCCGTGTGTCGGCAGTTCGATCCTGCCTCTGGCCACCACACCGCCTTCTTCGGCGGTTATTTTTTTGTCTAATACCGTCTAATGCCGTAAAGCAAATCTAATAACTGCGCGGCTTATAGCCGTTTCCACCCTTTCCGGATTTTCTAATCCATGTAATCCCGCCTTCTTCCCACACTTAGCAACCTGCCGATACGGGAACCATAATCAAGCAGCAGGTAAAATGCTGAATCTGCTTTTGGGAAGCAAAAAATATGGCGGATTCTGTGCAGGAAGGGACGAAGGAGATTAAACGCGCACAAAAACTTTTTGCTAATATTGAATTCGAAAATAAATCTATTGGAAAAGTAAAAAAATCTTGAAACAATGAATTATTTTCATTAATATTCGTCCCCTATGAAAAACGAACGCCTTTTAACCCCCATTGTCTTCGTCGGCGTGCTTTTGGCACACATTGGCTTTGGCGTACTCTTATGGCATTTGAGGCCGGAAGAACACCAACCGCAAATAGACGAAATAGAATTTGTCTATTTGTCCTCTCTAGGAGGCTCTTCAGGCGGCGGTGCGGGCGGCAAGCCGGAGGATGCGCCTGCGCCGCCGGAGCCTCCGCCAACGCCGCCACCGGAAAAGAAACAGGAAAAGCCTAAGAAAAAAGAACAGGCCAAACCTGAAAAACCGAAAATAAAGCCGGTTATCACCAAAAAGGAAAAAGCCGACATCCGTGTCCCCAAAGAAAAGCCTAAGGAAGAACCAAAGCCCGAGAAAATCAAACCCGAGCCGAAGCCGGAGCCGAAACCCGAGACCAAACAACCCTCTGCCAACGCAGCCAACAAAGGGCAATCCGACAAGCCTCCCCTCTATACCGCACCCGACGGCAAAGGCGGCGGGCAGGGTCAGGGTAAAGCCGGCAAGTCGGACGGCAAAGGCGGCGAAGGCGGCAGCAAGGACGGAACAGGCAAAGGAAACGGCAAAGGCGATGGAGACGGAGACGGTAATGGCAAAGGTAACGGTATTGGCGACGGACAAGGTTCGAGTGCCGGCAATCCGGTGGTAAAAGCCGGCGGCCGTCTGGCTACGCCGCCCTACCCAAGTTTATCTCAGGAAAACAGTGAAGAAGGTACTGTAATCATGGATGTACTGGTCGAGCCAAGCGGCAGGGTCAGCAAGGTAACGGTTGTGAAAAGCAGCGGTTACAATAGGCTGGATACTGCGGCAAAAAAAGCCGCGCAAAACGGTCATTACCAAACCAACGGCCGCTGGGTCAATTATAAAGGTGCCAAAATCATTTTTAAATTGGACTAACGGGCATCAGAACCGCCTGAAATGACGGTGGCGATTTTTTTCAAATTAACCACGGAAAGCAGCAATATGGATTTAACACATGTATTTAAAGTAGGCGATCCCATCTTAATCGGCGTATTTATTATATTGGTGATGATGAGTGTCGCAACATGGACAATCATCATCCTCAGAACCATAAAACTGCGCAGTGCCAAAAAGGCCAATGCGCGGGTAAAAGACCGCATTTGGGGGGCAAAATCGCTGGACGAGGCATTGACTGTAGCCAAACAAAACGATTCGCCGATGAGCAATATGCTTCTTGATGCCATGAAAGCCGATGAATTTTACCACCGCAACAAAGATACAGATTTGGCATCGGGTTTGTCGTTCAGCCAATACCTGTTGCGCCAGATTAATCATAATCAGAGTCAGATTATGCGCCATTTTGAGGGCGGCTTGACTGCTTTGGCTTCTATAGGTTCCAGCGCGCCCTTCATCGGTTTGTTCGGTACAGTATGGGGTATTTACAAAGCTTTGATAAATATCGGGCGAAGCGGGCAGGTAAGCATAGCCGCCGTGGCAGGCCCCATCGGTGAGGCATTGGTGGCAACTGCTGCCGGCCTGTTTGCCGCCATTCCTGCCGTATTGGCCTATAACTTCTTGGTTCGCGGTAACAAAACCCTGAATATGGATTTGCATGCCTTCGGCCATGACCTGCATGTGCAGATTTTGAATCAGAGAGAAAAGGAGTAAGCCATGGCTTTTTCCATAAATGAAGGCGGCGATGATGCTCCGATGAGTGAAATAAATGTTACACCGTTGGTGGATGTAATGCTGGTGTTGTTAATCGTGTTTATGATTACCATGCCAGTCCTGACTCATTCGATTCAAATCAATCTGCCCACGGCATCGGAAAATGCCAAGGTTGAGGAAGAATCCAAGCCGAAAGAGCCGATGTGGTTGGCCATTAATGAAAAAGGCGAATATTTCCTAAACCGCAGCGATACGCCGACAGCCAAGGAAAATCTGTTATCTGCCTTTACGGCCGCCAAAGAAGCCAATCCGGATGTGATTCTGGCTGTCGATGCCGATGAAGCAGTAGATTATGGTACGGTTATTCAGGCTTTGGAACTGGCCAAAGAAGCCAAAATCGGTAAAATCGGTTTCAACAGTGAGGTTAAAAAGACCCAATAGGAAAAATCGATTGGAAAAGGCAAACAGGATGCTCTGATGCATCCTGTTTTTTTATATATCAGTGGTTCTTGTGGGTAGTGCTGTAGACGATTTTGTCAGTCAATGCCATGGCTACGGCCGATATTAAAAAACCCAGATGCAAGAAAAGTTGCCACATCATTTGTGTCGGAGGCAGTTTGCCGGCATTGATAAAGGTCTGCAGCAGGTGTATGGCTGAAATGCTGATGATGGCCATGGATAATTTGACTTTTAAAACGGTGGCATTGACGTGGTTGAGCCATTCTGGCTGGTCGGGATGATTGTCTACCTTCAGGCGCGATACGAAGGTTTCGTAACCACCGATTAAGACCATAATCAATAGGTTGGCAATCATGACTACGTCTATCATGGACAAAACGGCCAACATGACGGCGTTATCGTCCATGGTGTTGAAGTTGGTAATCAGGTTCCACAGTTGTTTGAGGAATTTGACGGAATATAGCCCTTGTACAATTATTAGGCCAAGGTAGATGGGTAGTTGCAGCCAGCGGCTGGCAAATATCAGTCGGGCAACCGTATTGGGTTGGGAGTGGGCGTTTCGTTGTTCCATTGATGCTTTTTGGGTTGAGAAACGGAAATTATAGTCAAATATTCAAATGATTGTAATGGTGTCGCACTACTTTGGGGGTAGGATGTTTTTTGGGGTTGTTTTTTGTTGCCTGAAAAATAAAAAATCTCAAAATCCACGGGATATGGATTTAGAGATTTTACGACCGTGTCAGGTGGTAATAATTATTTATTTTTTGGCAGCAGACTCGGTTTGTTTGAGCAATCGTGCATATACTTCCGGTTCTTGTTCTTTCAGTAAGGCAATAATGTTCATGTCTGTGCCGGTTACTTTGGACAAATCCACTTGTTCGATGTGTACCAAGCGCAACAATTCGCGCACCGGCTTGGGTATTTTGCGGCCGGATTCGTAACGCGAGCCTCCAGACTGGGTAACGCCTACTTCGCTCCAGAAGTCTTGTTGGTTCAATCCGAGTTTTTTGCGGATTTCGCGGATGTTTTCAATTTTTGGAAATGCTTTCATTTACGGTTTTCCTTTGTGGAAGCTTAACTTCTAATAAATAGGTCTTTCAAACAGTATATTAGGTGGAAACTTTTGATTTATAGTCGGTTTCCACTAATTAACCCATTTGTTCAAATAGGAGGGAAGCCATAACCCAACTTGCCTTATCGTTATCTTCGCTATGTCAGCCGGTATTTCGATATGGGGAAATATGTGTTAGGGCGGTATGCAGATTGCAAACAAGGGGGGTAACGATGTTTTATATAAGTTCCGCTGTTTTTTAGATGTTCGGACAAACTTTGCGGCAAAACGGCGGGACAGACTGTATACAATCTTCAAGTTGTGCAAGTATAAAGGTAAGTATGAATAAATGAAAGGGTTGATTACAAAATAAATGGCTTAAATAGGTAAAAATAAAGGGATAAAAAATAGCAATGATATGTGGATTTGTTAAATATTTAGACAATTTTAAAACAATCCCCAAAGCCTGTCCGTCCGGCTTGGGGATTGTTTTGCTTGGTGGGGCGTTTTATGGATAGCCCGTGGCGGGGCTGACGGTCAGGATTTCGTATCCCGTGTCGGTTACCAGGACTTCGTGTTCCCATTGGGCGGAGAGGGAACGGTCTTTGGTTACCACCGTCCAGCCGTCATTAAGGATGCGCAGTTGGCGTTTACCTTGGTTGATCATGGGCTCGATAGTAAAAATCATGCCGGGCTCGAGTTTCAGGCCTTGGCCTTTGCGGCCGTAGTGCAGCACTTGGGGTTCGCAGTGAAAGGCGCGGCCGATGCCGTGGCCGCAGAATTCCTGTACGACGGAATAGCCCGCGTTTTCGGCAACCTGCTGGCAGGCGTAGCCTACGTCGCCCAATGTCGCGCCGGGTTTGACGGCTTCGATGCCCGCCATCATGGCGGCGTGGGTGGTGTCTATCAGGCGTTGGGCTATGGGGGAGATTTTGCCGACGGCAAACATGCGGCTGGAGTCGCCGTGAAAGCCGTCTTTTTTGATGGTCAGGTCGATATTGACGATGTCGCCTTCTTTTAGCGGCTTGTCATCGGGAATGCCGTGGCAGATGACGTGGTTTACCGAGGTGCAGCAGGATTTGGGATAGGGCGGGTTGCCGTAGTTTAACGGGGCGGGATAGCCGCCTTGCACGTTTACATGGTAGTCGTAAACGAGTTTGTCGATTTCGTTGGTGGTGATGCCGGGTTTGACGAATTGGCCGATGTAGTCGAGGGCTTCGGCAACAAGCCGTCCCAGCTCGCGCATTTTTTCGATTTCTTCGGGGGTGTGTATGATGACTGCCATGGCGTTTGAGGGAAAGGGTAGATGAAAACAGGTGTTATTATAACGCGAAACGGCAAAAGCCGTCTGAAAGGGGTTTCAGGCGGCCTGCCGTTACTCTTGACTAACCATCAAAACAATTTTGCAATTTCCGAGGCGATATCGTCTGCCCGCATAAAGGTTTCGCCGATTAAGAAAGTGTGCACGCCGTGTTTGCGCATAAATTCGATATCGGTTCTGTTGCGGATGCCGCTTTCGGTTACAACGATATAATTTTGCAGGTATGGCAGCAGGCGCAGGGTCTGGTTCAAATCGACATCAAAGGTACGCAGGTTGCGGTTGTTTACGCCGCGCAGGGGGGTGGTTAAGCGGACGCATTTTTCCAATTCGCTTTCGTTGTGCAGTTCCAGCAACACGTCCATGCCCAAATTATGCGCCGTTTGTTCGAATTGTTCGAGCTCTTCGGCATCCAACGCGGCGGCAATCAGCAGTATGGCATCCGCGCCCCACGCGCGCGCCTGATAAACCTGATATTCGTCGATAATAAAGTCTTTGCGCAACACGGGCAGCGGACAGGCGGCTTTGGCCTGCATCAGATATTCGGGGGTGCCTTGGAAAAAATTTTTGTCGGTCAATACCGACAGGCAGGCCGCACCGCCGCGTTCGTAGTCGGCGGCATGGGCGGCGGGGCTGAAATCGGGGCGAATCAGGCCTTTGGACGGGCTGGCCTTTTTGATTTCGGCAATCACGGCGGGCAGTCCGGCGGCGTGTTTGGCACGGATGGCGGCGGTAAAGCCGCGCGGTGTTTCGGCCTGTTTTGCTTGGCGGCGGAGTGTTTCCAAGGGGACGGCGGCCTTGGCTGCGGCGACTTCTTCGGCTTTGGTGGCGAGGATTTTTTGCAGGATGTCGGTCATAGTGGTTGGGGAAAAGATAGGATTCAGTTTGGCATTTTTTACATTAAACAAAAAACATTCCACCATATATCCCCTGCGGAGAGGGCGGTGTGTTTTGTGAGAAAACTTGATTCTAACGTCCTTAAGACAGGGATTCAACCGCAAAGCGAACTTGGCAAATCCGCCAAATGACCGATTTGCCAAAAACAAAACCGGATAAAATCATACCCAATCTACCATATAGCTATTCCCATTATCCGTAAGATTGCCCTAAGCAGGCGGCAGCGATATACTTTCACCCTTTTCAAACACACCCCCCCGAATAACAATTTAGGGCTAATTAGTTAAGAGGGTTTTGTGGCCAAATTTAGACATAACAGGCAGATTGCCATTACGGCTTTTTGAATAAGGCTACCCTTTCAAACCCCATGTGCGGAGCCTTAGGCTTTAAGGCTTCGACACACAGGACTGTACATAAGGCGCATCCCTACGTGTTGCCCGACCGGGAGGCAGTAAAACCCCCTCCCAAATAAACCCTAATCCTACTGCCCTGAAGAGTGGTGTTTCAACCATTAAGGAATATTGATGAATGCGATTGCCGATGTGCAAAGCAGCAAAGATTTACGCAACCTGCCGATTAACCAGGTCGGCATCAAAGATTTGCGTTTCCCGGTTCGGGTACGCTGCCTTTCAGGCGAACAACCCACGGTTGCCCGCCTGACCATGACGGTACGCCTGCCTGCCGACCAAAAGGGGACGCATATGTCGCGTTTTGTATCCCTGTTGGAAAACTGGCAGGAAACATTGGATTTTGACGGTTTGGAAAGGCTGACGCGCGAAATGTTGGCATTATTGGCGGCCGAAGCCGGCAAAGTCAGTATTGCCTTTCCGTTTTTCCGCCAAAAAACCGCGCCTGTGTCGGGCATAAAATCATTATTGGATTACGATGTTACCTTGTGCGGTGAAATGGCGGGCGGCGTATACCGCCACAGTTTGAAAGTATTGGTGCCGGTAACGAGCCTGTGTCCGTGTTCGAAAGAAATTTCACAATACGGCGCGCACAATCAGCGTTCGCATGTAACCGTGTCGTTGGTGTGCCTAAGGGAAGTGGCGGTGGAGGAAATAGCCGATATCGTAGAGGAACAGGCATCATGCCAACTTTACGGCCTGCTCAAACGCCCCGATGAAAAATATGTAACCGAACGCGCCTATGAAAACCCCAAGTTTGTCGAGGATATGGTACGCGATGTGGCAGTGGCGTTGCGGGGGGATACCCGTGTGGAATCATTTGTCGTGGAGAGTGAAAATTTTGAGAGCATTCACAATCATTCGGCCTATGCCTATATTGCCTACCCTTAATTCTTACAAACAGACAGTTCGGACTTTGTGTGTTCGGACTGTTTTTATTAAACTTCCCTTAAATGCTTGAAAACCCGTCCCAGCGAATTGAGGCATTAAAAAACCAGTCAAATACTATTTTTTTAAACAACAGGTTTTTTCTGTTCGAAATCATCGCGCGTTACCAGCATTACCGATAATGCCAATCCCCCCGCCGCTAAAACCGCACCTGCCGCGCCTATATCGTCCAAACCAAACCATAAGCTGGCATAATGCCCCGGCAATGCCCCGCCGCCGATACCGATGTTATACAGTGAAGAATAAATTGCCGCCGCCACATCTGCGGCATCGGCGGCAAAATGCAGCACTTTCGACACCATTGCCAAACTCAATGCCGTAATCCCTACATCCCACAACAGGCAAATCGGCAGCAAAGCCCACCAATGCGCCGATAAAGGAAGCAACAACAGCATGGAAATCGGCATAATCAGGCAGCAAAATACGAAAAATTGCCAACCTCGGCGGCTGAAAAAGCGGTTGAACAAATAAGAACCGCCGAAACCTGCCAAACCATAAACCATCAGGAGTACGGTTACTTCTTGTTCTGACATGCCCGCCACTTTTTCGGCAAACGGCTGGACATAGCTGTATGCCGTAAAATGGGCACTGATAATATAGTATTATCAGATTCTTGCGTTTGGCCAATAACGGCAGGCTGGCCGGCCGGAGAACCACTGTTGGCACTGGGCAGTTTGGGCAGGGTTTTGGCCAATACCGTCCCCATATTCAACAGGCTCAAAGCCTGATTGCCTTTTCCCTATGGCGCGACCCGAACGGCCAAAGCGGCGGTAATCGACCAAAATAAGGCGTGCTTCAATGCAATAGCCACCCGCCCGGCCAACAAACTGCCGAAATTCCAAGCAAAAAACAATAATAATTGCCCGCCGATATCGCTTAGCAGGGCGATAGGGATAAATTCGGTGGTGTTAAAAATGAAGGTGGCAAAAACCAGCGCCAACACGCAAAGCCAACGCACAAGTCCTTTGTTCATTGGGAATTCCTTAAGTAAAATTTGAATTTGTTTGAAAGAAGTGTAGCCTTGACCCATATGGATGTATAGGGATATTGGATGCGTTATTTGGTGCCCCTAAATTATGTAATTTGTATTATTTATTAGAATACAATCAATTATAAAAAAGAATAAGCAGAAAAAGCCGCCGGAACTGCCTTCCAGGCGGCCGCCGCAAAATTCCGGCAACCATAATACAAATACACAGACAATACCTGCCGAATGTCAAAGATACCTGACTGCAGCAGCAATAAACGTTACAATACACCCCTTGAGAAACCGATACGAAATTGCGGGCTTTTCATGCCGCGATTTTTCCGCCCTGCCCGACAGGCCGCCTGAAATACACCGATGAAAGGACAAACGATGAAGGCCAAACTTCCCCAAACCCTTTCCATAGCCGCATTGGCGGCCGTTTTATTGGGCGGTTGCGCGGCGGCCGTCATCGGCGGGGCGGCCGCCGGCACATCATCAATCATCGACCGTCGCAGCACCGGGGCGCAGGCGGATGACCAAATCATCGAATTGCGCGTCAAAAACAGCGCACTGGCCTATTTGAACAAAAACAACCAAGTCGGCGGCTATACCCCGCGCTTGGCGGTTGTCAGCTACAACCGGCACATCCTGCTGCTGGGGCAGGTTGCCACCGAATCCGACAGGCAATTTGTCGAACAGGTGGCGCGTTCCGAACAATCGGCGCAAAAAATATATAACTACATCGAAGTAGCGACGCAGGCACGCACCCTGGGCAACGTATCTGCCGACATTTGGAGCACCGCCAAAGTACGAACCACCCTGTTGGGCATAGGCGGCAACATATACCCCGGCCGCGTCAAAATCGTTACCTACGAAGGCGTAACCTATGTACTGGGCATTCTGACTCCCGAAGAACAAGCTGCCGTTACCCGGCAAGTCAGCACTACTGCGGGTGTATTGAAAGTTATCACCCTTTACCAAACCTATGGCGGAAGATGACCCTTCCCCCCGACACACCGCAACAAGACAGCATGCCTCAAAACAGCCAACTATACCAATGCGTGAAACAGGCTTCTACCGACAAGGAACCTTGACGTTTCAACACACAGTGCAGCACATAAGGCACGGCCCTATTTGTCGCACTGATTTGGAAGGGGTAACACCCCCACCCAAACAAGCCCGGATTCTACCGCCCTGAAGTGCGGGGTTTCAACCATTAAGGAAATTTTGATGAACCGCAACACACACCGCCCCCCCCTGCCGACTTCCCACGCGGGCGGCATTAATTTCAAAACCATACTTTGGGCAATCATCTTCCTTATTGCCGTAGCCGCGACAGCCTTGGTTATCAACGTTTTCCTTGTCATGAAAAACCCTCCCGCCGAACCTGCAGGTGGCAGCCGGCCCAAACAACCGTCCGTAGAAATCTGGTCGCCGGACGGCCGTACCGTTACCCCGTCTGAAAACGGCAACCCGCTGACCCCCAAGCAGCCTCCGAAAGAAACAGAAACTGCCGCTTCCGATACAAACAATGATGAAATTATAAATACCGTTCCAAACGAACCTCGCCCGACAACCAGACCGAAGCCTAAAAAAGAAAAAGAGAAAGAAGAACCGAAACCGGAGCAAAAAGAGATACCGTTGGAGCCGATTAACAAAAAACCGGCCAACGGCGAAAAACCCCTCGACCCCATCAACCGTGGCGAAAAGGGTAAAACCGTACAGCCCAAACCACGCCAAACCGACACCCATAACGACATAGACAACCTGTTTTAGATAAATTTACGCCAAAAAAATAATAGATTAATAAAAATCATTACAAAAAATATTTTAAAGATTTTTGCCAATCCACTGTGATTTTTGGAACCGTATTGGACAAAACAGGACGCCACAGGCGGTTCACCTTAATATGCAGTCCTTTGTATAGACAAATTCAAACGGCCTTAAATATCGCCTCCGCCATCCTGTCTGCCGCCCCCTTTTGCGCCTTCACAAAAGCCAGCGCGGCTGCAGACTGCCGCATCCTTTCTTCCTTATCGACCAGCAAACCTTTCACAGCCGCCAGCCAATCATCGGCATCGGACACCTGCCGTACCGCCCCCGCCCTAACCGCGCGTACACAAACATCGGCAAAGTTGTAACAGGAAAAACCAATCAATGTCGGCACGCCGCAAGCCATAGGCTCAATCAGATTCTGCCCGCCCGCATCCACCAGGCTGCCGCCGACAAAAGCCACATCGGCCATGCCGTAATAAGCGGGCATCTCCCCCATGCTGTCGCCCAGCCACACCTGCGTACCGGCCGTCACAACCTTACCTTCGCTGCGCCTTTGAATACGGAAACCCAAGGACAAAGCCGTCTGAAACACCTCATCAAAACGTTCGGGGTGGCGCGGTATCAACACCAGCAACGCATTTCCTTCATACCTCCGCCAGGCGCGCAACAACAGCTCGGCTTCATCGACATCATGATAAAAACGCGTACTGCCGCAAACGACCGCCTGCCTTTCCCCCACCCATTCCCGAAACACCCCCGCACACAGCCGCACGGCCTCCGGCACATCGGCATCATATTTCGTATTGCCGCATACTTCCGGCCTTAGCACCCCGAGCAGGCGCAGCCGTTTGGCATCGGATGCCGTTTGCGCATAACAACCGCGCAGCGAAGCCAATGCCTCCCGTATCAAAGGCCTGACCTTCCAATAGGCACGCAAAGACTTGGCCGACAGGCGCGCATTGGCCAAAAACAGAGGGACACCCCTTTCGGCACAGGCCGACATCAAATTAGGCCAAATTTCCGTTTCCATCAACACACCGAAACGCGGCCGATGTTCGTCCAAAAAACGAGCCACATAATCCGGCCGGTCATAAGGCAGATAACGGCATTGCGCATCTGGATACAGGGTTTGCGCGGCAGCCCGCCCGGTAGGCGTCATCTGAGTAACCAGCAAGGGGGCTTCCGGAAAACGGCGGCGCAGGGCACGGATCAGGGGTTCGGCCGCACGGGTTTCCCCAACGGATACCGCATGCACCCATATCGCACCCTTGAGCGCCCCATCAAACGCCCCGCCGAAACGCTCATCCCAATATTCCAAATAAGCCGGATTACCACGGGCGCGGCGGCGCAGATAACGGCGGATAAAGGGAGGCGCGACACACCAGAGCAGGCGGTAGAGAACACCCATCACAAACTTACCGGCAACAGCCATACACCGCCCTAGTAACAATAATCCTCAGCAACAACACAACAAGATTTATATTAATCTGCACCCAAATACTTCCTATCCAACCGTGCGGCTTCATCCTGCCATATTTGGTGTAACATCCTGATTTTTTCCGCATCATGAACATTGTTGCTTAGGAACTCGGCGGCAACCAGCCATTTTTGCCGAAACTCCGCCACCTCTGGGCTAGTCGGCCGTAAAGCCTTCATACGCCTGATACGGTTTTCATACATATCCTGCCGTATCGGTGCGGAAGCAGCCGCCTCGCGGCAGCGGTGCTGCAGATTTTCCAATGCAAAACTCTTCATCAAATCAGATACTTCAAACCATTCTTTTTGTGCTGTCGATGAAGGTTGCGGGCGGGTTTGCCGTACTTTTTGCCAATCATCCTCAAACTTCTTGACCTCGCCGCATTCTTTCGCACCGAGATTCAAGCCGAATGCGCCACAAAAAACAACCGCCGAAACCACCCAAACCAAATGATTGGGCAACATTAAAACCTTTCCTTAAATATAGTGGTTAAAACAAGAATAAGACAAGGCGGCGGTCCGCCAAATAGCATTCTTATTTTATTCCTTATCGAAAACCTTTTCACTTTGCAGTCTGCGGTTGAATTCCGACAAATCAAACGAAGTACGCTTCTGCGGCAGGGTCAGCAGGATAGGCAGCTTACCCAAACCGTTTCCGCCCGCACAAAAGGCATAGTTGCGTTCTTTCGTATTGATTTCGACAGCCGATTCCTGCTCGAGGTATACCATGTATTCGGGATTGTTTTTAGGTTCGTAAAGGATATCGATGTAACTTTCCGCCGCCAATGTTTCTACCTCCTTTTTCAGCAAATCCAATTCTTCCTTCTGTTTTTCTTTGCGGTGAAAGAATTTATCAATGAAAGAAGCAGGTTTGTTGTACTTATCCTGTTGGACTTTAACCTTCTCAGCCGCCTTTTTATGATTGATGGTTTGTTGTTTGATGGAGGCTTGCAAGCGTTCAAAAACCACTTTTAACGCCTTATCGGCTTCTTCGCGTTCGTCTATACTCATTTTTACAAACACCTTTTCCCGCCGTTTATCCATCAACAAGGGATAAGAAGCCAACTTGCTGTTCATTGCAATCGCCTCCTGATTGAGCAATACGGCCGGCCGGCGCATAAACAGGGAATAGGCCTGCAAAATATTGCCAAACAAACGGCACATGGAGATATACAGATAGTCAAATTCGTCTTGATGAGAAGCCGTATGATTTATGGCATAAACGAAAGGCTGCAATATCTGCTGTTCCAACCTTTCCCCATATTCCCTTAAACGCTGCCCCACAGCCTCTTCCACATTCAATGCCCCGGCATCAAAAGGCGCCTGCAATAAGGTAACCAACTCGGCCTCATGCACTTTACCCAAACGCTCCATCGAATCGATGATAATTTGATTGACCGAACCTTCTATGGTCACAATGCACTCCATCTGTGCCTTGAAAATATTATTATGGCCGGTATTATCCAAATGGTTGATGTCGATAATGGCCGCATTCAAATACACACGCGATGAATCAAAGATTTTTTCCTCATACAAAAAACGGCGCAGGGAAAACGGATTTTGGCTTTTGTCGGGTGTGGGCGCGATGGCGAACAAATATTTCGAAGTCTGAACCACTTCCAATTGGCGGATTTTCTGTTCCTGTGGCAGGTATGTATGCAGCAGTGCGTCCGTCATGGCCTCCACTTCATGCGGTCGCAGGGTATTGAACCAATAGTCCAATAATTCATGTTTCAAATATATTTCGCTGATAAACAGCTTGACCATATCCAGACTCAGGTTGCGGCGATTTTTCGGCAGGATGAGATTTTGTTTTTCATCGATAATCTTTGCTGCTGAATAAATAAATTCGGTACGCATCTTGCGTTTGGCCGATAATAAATCCGGCTCGTCGCCCACATTGGCACGGTCTATGATGGCCAATGTATTTTCAAGCAGGTCGGCAATTTCCAGCGCGTCATCGTTTTGCTTCAGCAACTCGAAATATTCATTTACCCGCAAAGCCAACTGTTGCAATTGCGGATATCTTATCGTTTTAATATACGAAGGAAAATCCGCAGGCAGGCCGGTAAAGAAAAAGGTATTGTTGGTGCTGTCCCAAGAAATGCTTTTCGGTTTCAACAATTGGGTGACAACTTCTTCGCACTGTTGCGGATCAAGCTGGGAAAACAATTTGACTAAACTTTCCTGCCAATATAAATCCAAACGAGGGTCGATATGGGCGATTTGGCGCTTGACCGGATAATCTATGTATCCCGGCAGACGTTCGCCGGACAATGGTGAGGTATTCATTAAAATTTCCTTCAATGGTTGAAACCCTGCTCTTGAGAGCCGTATGGTTGGATGTATCTGGGGCGGTATATGGCTACATATTATGCGCCAACATGTATGCCGAAATCCTGATATCTATTTTTAGACCAATAAACAGATTCAGGCCGTTTCTTCTGTTCCATTTAGCTGCTTCAGCAGTTTGTCGGCCTTGTCGGGGTCTTCGTTGCGCAGGATGCGCAGGATTT
>CAUVCE010000035.1:0-13873 GCA_963550425.1 uncultured Neisseria sp. | reverse complement strand
CGCGCGGGTGCTCTTTCAGCTTCAAGGCCGTCTGAAGCAGCAGTTCGAGCTGTTCAGTACTTAAATCGGAAATGGAAATGACGTGTTGGCGGTATAAAGGATTGGGCATTTGACGCTTCCTTGGCGGACGGCCGCCTTAAAAAAAGCGGCACGGGATGACGGGGGAAATCTGTTTGCGCGAACTTTAACCATTTTCCGCCCGCTTCGCAATCGGCCGGCGCGGGGAAACATTTTCAGGCGGCCGGCCGTTGTGTTTCGGGTAAAATACCGTTTGCGGCATATTGCAACCAATCAGATAAAGGCCGTCAAGGAACATACGACAATGATACTGAGACCCCCGCCCGTCAATCCCAAAATAATCGTCATGCTGCCTTCGCTGTTTGCCACGGGCGTCATTGCCTGTTTGGTGTATTTCTTTCATTTGGAGAACGTGGCCGTGCCGCTGGTATTGGGCGTGATAGCGGGCGGGCTGGTGGATTTGGACAACGCCCTGGCGGGGCGTTTGAAAAACACGGCCGTCTCACTGGCGGCATTTGCCGTTTCCTCGCTGACCATACAGGCCTCGCTGGGGCATACGGCCGCCTTCCTTGCCGCCATCACGCTGCTGGCCTTCGTTTTCACCATGATGGGCGCGGTCGGCCTGCGTTACCGCACCATTTCCTTCGGCACGCTGGCGGTGGCGGTATACACCACATTGACATACAACCCTGCCAACCCTGCCGCCTGGTATGTCAACCCGCTGATGATTTTATGCGGCACATTGCTGTACAGCCTGACAACACTGTGCCTGCACCTGCTTCTGCCGCACCGTCCGGTACAAGAGGCCGTTGCCGATGCCTACGAGGCGTTGGGCGCATACCTGCAGGCCAAGGCCGCCTTTTTCGATCCGGACGAGGCGGACGGCTTGGATCAACGCCAAATCGACTTGGCCATGGCCAACGGCCGCGTCATCCAAACCTTCAACCGCTGCCGCAGCGCACTGTTTTACCGGATGCGCGGCCAACACCGCCACCCTCGCACCGCGCGCATGCTGCGTTATTACTTCGCCGCCCAAGACATACACGAACGCGCCAGTTCCAGCCACATCCGCTATCGCGAAACGGCGGACAAACTGAAAAACAGCGACCTGATTTTCCGCTTCCTGCGCCTGATGGAATTGCAGGCGCGCGCCTGCCGCGACATTGCCGCCGGCTTGCGAAACGGCCTCACCTACCAATATGACCCCCGCCTGGCGCGTGCCGGACGCGGACTGAAAGAATCCGCCGCCCTTCACCATAACGGCCGCGCCGATGAAGACACACACATGCTGCAGCGGCTGGCGGACAACCTGCAAAGCATCAACTACCAACTTTCCCACCTCGACAGCGGATTGGCCGATGACGCAAACGGCGACAACCTGCGTATCGCCCACCACGATTCGGCCAAACTCAAAGATGCCCTAAAAAACATCTTCGGCCAACTCACTCCCGAATCGGCCACCTTCAGGCACGCCGTACGGATGGCATTGCTGGTATCGGTATGCGGCTTGACCGTCAATGCCCTGCAGCTGGATTTCGGCTATTGGATACTGCTGACAGCCGTATTCGTCTGCCAACCCAACCATTCCGCCACCCAAAGCCGCCTGAAACAGCGCATTGCCGGCACATTGGCGGGCGTATTGGTCGGTTCGCTGCTGCCCTACTTCACCCAGTCGCTCGAAGCCAAACTGATGGTAATGACGGCCTGCGTGGCATTATTTTTCCTTTTCCGCGCCAACAAATACAGCTATTCCACCTTCTTCATCACCATACAGGCGCTGACCAGCTTTTCCATTGCCGGCATAGACATCAGCAGTGCGCTGCCGCTGCGCATCTTCGACACCGTCCTTGGCAGCCTTCTGGCTTGGGCGGCCGTATCGTGGATATGGCCGGACTGGCATTACCTCCAACTGGGCAAAACCGGCGCGGCCGCCATACATGCCGACGCGGGCTACCTCCGCAGCATATTGCGGCAACTGCAAAACGGCGGGGGCGACGACGTAGCCTACCGCAGCGCGCGCCGCTTGAGCCACGAATGCGCCGCCGTCCTGTCCAGTACCTTGTCGGACATGTCCTTAGAGCCGGAAAAATACGGCGGCCGCCTTTCGGACGGATTCCAACTGCTGAAAATCAACTATTCCCTAATCGGCTACATTTCCGCCCTTGGCGCATATCGCGGCAACATCCGCCGCGACGAGGCGCACCTTGGCTTCTTAAACGGCTACTTCGCCGCCGCCGAACAACTGTGCGGCCTGCTGGAACAACTGGACATACTTGACGAACAAACCTTTTCCGACCGCTGCGGCACACTTGGCACGGCTTTGAAAAACCTTCATCCCACCGATTCTGCCGATGAACAAAACAGCATTTTATGGCAGCAGCTATCCATGACTTACGCGCTAATCGAACCGGCCTACCGCGCCCTGCACGGCGATATTCGGGCGGCCTGACGGAGATACGGAATATGTGGCGGGAGATAGAGGACTTTGTTTCAAACGGCCCCGTGCGGGTAGAAATCTGGCTGTCGTTGATATGGCTGTTGATTTTGCAATTGGCCAGACTGGTCGTTTTGCAGATTCGGTTTTACAGCCGCCCCAAATTGGAAATAGAGGAAAAACGCCGCTGGATGGTAACCAGCCGCAACTTGGCGGTAGTATTGGGCATTGTCGGCCTGTTTGGCGTGTGGGCGGTACAGATACAGGCGTTTGCCCTGTCCATGGTGGCCTTGGCCGCCGCCACGGTCGTGGCGACCAAAGAGCTGATTATGTGCCTGTCCGGCAGCCTACTGCGCTTTTCCACCCAACAATACATGGTGGGCGACTTTATCAAAATCGGCAGCCTGCGAGGACGCGTGGTGGACATCAACCTGTTCAACACCCTGATGATGCAGACAGGCCCTCATGATTTGGTCGGCCAACTTTCGGGCAAAACCGTCTCCTTTCCCAACAGCCTGCTGCTGTCGCAAGCAGTGGAACGGGACAATATTTTAGGGCATTATGTGGTACATACCTTGGATATTCCCGTCCCCATCCATTTGGATGCCGATGCGATTGTCCCGCGCTTGAAGGAGGTACTCAATCAGGCCTGTGCGCCTTATGTGGCCGAAATAGCGCGCCATTTCAACGAAGTTCAGGTGCAAAAAACCTTTATCACACCCGCCGCCGTTCCCCGCGTTACCTGCGTGCCTCATGACGACAAGGTTTACCACATCGTTGTACGATTTGCTTCCCCCTTGGCCAAAAGGCTGGAAATCCAACAGCTCACTTTGAACGAATATATCCGAATCCAACACAACCTATTAAAAAAATAAATGTTTCAACACACATGGATGACATAAGGCACAGTATTTATTTCCCTAATTTGAAAAGGGTTACACCCCTCCCAAACAAACCCAAATCCTACCGCCCCAAAGGGCGGGGTTTCAACCATTAAGGGAATTTTGATAAAAATTAATTTATTTACCGTAAAAAAGGAAGATTATGGCCATTTTACAGAAAGCCACCGAATGCCTGTTGCAGGGAAAACACACCGTTACCTGTGCCGAATCCTGCACGGGAGGGCTGTTGGCGGCAGCATTGACCAGCCTGCCGGGCAGTACGGCTTGGTTTGAAATGTCTTTCGTTACCTACAGCAACGAATCCAAGCAGCGGCTGTTGGGTGTGTCTGCCGACAGTTTGAAATGCGAGGGGGCGGTAAGCGAAACCGTGGCGGGCGAGATGGCCGCCGGCGCGTTGTCGGCCTCCGGCGCCGATTTCGCCCTCAGTATTTCGGGGATTGCGGGGCCGGGCGGCGGCAGTGCGGAAAAACCCGTGGGCATGGTGTGTTTCGGCTTGGCAGACAAACGGCAAACCCATACGGCAACGGCGTATTTTTCCGGCAGCCGCAGTGAAATCCGCACACAAGCCGTCAATTTCGCGCTAACCATGCTGCATGAAAGGCTGATAGGCGATATATCATGATTTTGTAATATAAACTATTAAGCAAAAAGAATTTTTTACTGGACTTCGCCATTATTCTCTTTTATATTTGCCAGTTTGCAACACACCACTACATATGGCGGAAGCAATATTGCCCAACCGGCCGCAGAAGATGATTAAAAACAGATTAAGGCGGCGTGCTTTATTGTTCCCACATATATTTTTAAAGAGACATGGAAGAAGATCAAATCGAACCGGAGATACAATGCGCCGTGGTCGCCGCATCCAGCGGCTCGCTGGACGAGGTGGAAAACCATGACGACCTCCTGCATATTTTGCGGATGAATATCCATATGGGCGGCCTCAATCATTTGGACGGCATAGATATGCACCCCGAGGCTTTTTATTTGTGGCAACAGGAATTTCCGTATGAAAGGGCAAGTACTTCGCCTCCTTCCGAGAAAGCCGTCCGCGCCCTGTTTAGGGAATTGGCCGATTTGGGCTACCGCGAGGCCATCGTTACCTTGCCCAGCGCCTATCTGGACGATATATCGAAACCGGTGGTGCGGGTTGCCGAAGAAATGGCCGGCAGCCTGACGGTTTATCCCATCGATACCGGCACGGTCTGTATGCCGGAAGGGCATTTTGCGCTCGAGGCCGTCCGCCTGCTGCGTTTGGGCATGTGCGCGAGGGATGTGGTGGATTATTTGAACCGTTTGAAGGAAAAAACCGAAATCGTGTTCAGCCTTCACAGCCTGCATCATTTGCGTAAAAGCCGTTTCGTATACTCGGGCATTCATTTGAGCAGCCTGTTGAATCTGAAACCAGTATTCCATTTGCACAACGGTAAGCTGTTGCAACTGGATTCGGGACGGAAAAGCGAAAATATTTTGGATTCTTTGGTCGATACTGTAAACAGTAAAACCCGCGGCCGTCAAATCCGCGCATACGGGCTGTATGCCGGAAACCGCCAGCTGTATAATCAGTTCGCCGAAAAAATCCGCACCAAAACCAATATCGAGTTGTCGGGTTTTCCAATTTCGCCCGTTGTCGGCGCCTATATCGGGCCGGACGCGGTCGGTATCGGCTGGGTTGAGGAAATCGCCGATTCGGCCGGCTAAATTGCCAAAAATGTTTCAACACACTGGGCTGCACATAAGGCGCAGCCCTGTGTGCCGCCCTACCGGAAGGGGTTCGCCCCTCCCAAACAAACCCAAATCCTACCGCCCCGAAGGGCGGGGTTTCAACCATTAAGGGAATTTTGATAAAGCCCATACCGAACAGCATGGGCTTTTATTTTGTAATATGCCGATTATTTGGAATTATTTTCCTTCGGCTGCCGGGTAGAAGCCAATCGGGCGGCAACGTATTCAACCATCAGGTCTTTTTTCTCCCAAAAAAATGTTTCCATTTTTTGTAGGGAATATATTTTGCGTACCATCATCGGCAGGCCTTCGTGAATGATGCCGGCAACGTCTTTATTGGTTTCTTGAGCATCCATCGCCGTTTTCAGGTCTATGCCTTTCTCTTCCAAATAAGCATTCAATTTTTTGACAACGCCGCCGTGAATCTGAAATTGTTTCAACATTTTTTTCCCCGTAAAAAGGTGGTTTGAAAAAATTCATGGGGCTGCACCTTATGTGCAGTCCTGCATATTTGGATATTTTACCAAATATCGAACCGTATATGCTTGGAAAATGTTTCAACACACAGGGCTGCACATAAGGCGCAGCCCTGTAAGTTGCCCTACCGGAAAGGATTTCAACCATTAAGGAAATTTTGATGAAAAAAGCCGCCTGAAAACCCGTTTTCCAGGTTTCAGACGGCATTCCATTTTCAAACCACCTTATTTGGCCAGTTCCTGACGCAGTTTTTTGGTAACCGCCATCATCACTTCAAGCTGCTCGATGGTTTCTTTCCAACCGCGTGTTTTCAGGCCGCAGTCGGGGTTTACCCACAGGCGTTCCACGGGCACGACTTCCATTGCCTTACGCAGCAGGTGTTCCACTTCGGCTTCGGTCGGAACGCGCGGGCTGTGGATGTCGTATACGCCCGGGCCGATGTCGTTCGGGTATTTGAAGTCGCCGAACGCGGTCAGCAATTCCATGTCGGAGCGCGAAGTTTCGATGGTAATCACGTCTGCATCCATGCTGGCGATGGCGGGCAGGATGTCGTTGAACTCGGAGTAGCACATATGGGTGTGGATTTGGGTGCTGTCTTCCGCGCCGGTGCTGGACAGGCGGAAGGATTCGCAGGCCCAGGCCAGGAATTCGTCCCACTGCGCTTTTTTCAGCGGCATGGCTTCGCGGATGGCGGGCTCGTCAATTTGGATGACTTTGATGCCGGCTTTTTCCAAGTCCAATACTTCGTCGTTCAGTGCCAAAGCGATTTGTTTGGCCACTTCGCCCAACGGGATGTCGTCGCGGACGAAAGACCATTTGAACATGGTAACCGGGCCGGTCAGCATGCCTTTCATCGGGCGTTTGGTCAGGCTTTGCGCGTAGGTGGACCAGTAAACGGTCATCGGGTTCGGACGGGAAACGTCGCCGAAGATGATGGGCGGTTTCACGCAGCGGCTGCCGTAGCTTTGTACCCAGCCGAATTGGCTGAAGCAGTAGCCGGACAGCTGTTCGCCGAAGTATTCCACCATATCGTTGCGCTCGGCTTCGCCGTGTACGGGCACGTCGATTTCCAGTTTTTCCTGTACTTCGACGCAGTAGGCGATTTCTTTTTTCATCGCGGCATCGTAGTCGGCGGCACTCAATTCGCCTTTTTTGAACGCGGCGCGCGCTTGGCGGATCTCAGTGGTTTGCGGGAAGGAACCGATGGTTGTGGTCGGCAGTGCGGGCAGCTTCATCCATTCCTGTTGTGCCTTGATGCGTTCGGCAAACGGGGATTTGCGCTGGTCTGCGCCTTTCGGCAGGGCGGCCACGCGGGCTTTGACGGCATCGTTGTGAATCAGTTTGTTGGTCGCACGGTCGGCGGCGGCGGCATCGGATGCGGCCAGTTCGGCTTGAACGGCGTCTTTGCCTTGCTCCAGCGCGCGTTTCACCACGCCCAGTTCCACCAGTTTTTGTGCGGCAAAAGCCATCCATGATTTGATTTCGCCGTCCAGTTTTTCTTCCACGGCCAAGTCCTGCGGGCTGTGCAGCAGGGAGCAGCTTGGGGCAATCCACAGGTTTTCGCCCAATTTGGCTTTAACCGGTTCCAAAGTGGCGATGACTTTGGACAGGTTGGCACGCCATACGTTGCGGCCGTCAATCAGGCCGGCGGACAACACGCGGTCTTTCGGCCAGCCTTCGGCAAACACGGCCAGTTGTTCCGGCGCGCGCACGCAGTCGATGTGCAGGCCTTGTACGGGCAGGGATTTCAACAGGTCCAAGTGTTCGGCAACGGAAGCGAAGTAAGTGCCGACGAGGATGCGCACGCCGGTGCCGGACAGTTCTTGATAAACCGGCGCAAACGCGTCCAGCCATGCAGAACCGGCTTCGGCAGCCAGAATCGGCTCGTCAATCTGAACCCAGTCCGCACCTTCGGCGGCCAGTTCGCGCAGCAGTTGCGCGTAAGCGGGCAGCAGTTTGGGCAGCAGCAGGTCTTTCACGCGGCAGTTGATGCCGTCTTTCTTTTTACCCAGCCAAGCCAAGGTAACGGGGCCGACCAAGGTAGGCTTGATGCCGTAGCCCTGCGCTTTGGCTTCTTTGATTTGCGCGAGCAGGTTTTTGGCGTTTACTTTGAATTCGGTGTTGGCAGACCATTCGGGCACGATGAAGTGGTAGTTGGTGTCGAACCATTTGGTCATTTCCATTGCAAACTGGGTGGCGTTGCCGCGTGCCAGCTGGAAGTATTCGGGCAGGCTCAGGTTGGCCGCGTCGAAACCGAAGCGTTTCGGAATGCTGCCCAAAGCGCACAGCAAATCAAGCACATGGTCGTAGAACGAGAAATCGCCCACCGGCAGCAAATCCGCACCGGCGGCTTTTTGCGCCGCCCAGTTCAAACGGCGGATTTCGGCGGCTACGGATTGCAGCTCGGCTTCGGTTTTCGCGCCTTTCCAAAAGGCTTCGACGGCAAATTTCAGCTCGCGCTTCGCACCAATGCGCGGATAGCCGGAAAGATGAAAAATTGTCATAGGGGGAATCCTTAATATTAAGGTTGGAAAACATTGGATAATGCCATATTGCGCCGTTTCTCAGCAACAGGCAAACGAGTTATTTTGGTTGTGGAAATGTTTCAACACACATGGCCGCAGATAAGGCGCAGCCCTGTGTGTTGCCCTACTGGAAGGGGTTACACCCCTCCCCAAACAAACCCAAATTCTACCGCCCTGAAGGGCGGGGTTTCAACCATTAAGGAAATTTTGATGAATAAATTTAATCTTGGCTGTGAAACGGGTACACAAAAAAGAAGCCCTTCATAGAAGGGCTGAAAACAGAGAGAAATACAAAATCGGTCTAACGGCCGCCATTATGCCCACATTTAAATTTTAAATCAATTTAAATTTGTCAAAATAAATCGCCAAACAGTCTTCTTATCCGATAAACGGTATATAAGAATAAGACTGAAAAACAGATAAAAAATAATTTTGCCTTATTCCTAAGATATATTTATTACCAAATAATTATTTGATTTCTTATTTATTATTAAAATAAAATTATCTTTTTGACAAAAATATAACCTATTTTCATCCGATTATCGTAAAAAACAACCGATTGTTGGCTTATTATTTATGTTGTTATTACACAACACCAAATACCGATAAAGAAATCTGATACTAACCAATAATTTGGTAATTCCATTTTGCTGCCGCTATAAAACCTTTTGCAACCACTATACGATATAATCCGACAAATAAAAAACATCACACCATTACAAATATAGTGGATTAACAAAAACCGGTACTGCGCCGGCTTGCCGTATTGTCCTGATTTTTTAATCCACTATTTTCGGATAACCGCCCGTATTCCCCTTTCACACCGCAAATCCGCCAAAACCATGACCAAACCCATTTACATCCCACTGCGCCTGCATTCCGAATATTCCATTACCGATGGAACCGTACGCCTGAAAGAGCTGGTTGCAAAAGCCTCCGCCATCGGCTTACCGGCCTTGGGCATCAGTGATTTGATGAATGAATTCGGCTTGGTCAAATTTTACAAGTCCTGCCGCAGCGCGGGTATCAAACCCATAGCGGGCGTGGATGTGCGTATAGCAAACCCCGACCGCCCCGACCACCCCTTCCGCGCCTTGTTGTTGGTAAAAAACCATGCCGGATACTTGCGCCTAAGCGAACTTATCACGCGCGCCTTTACCCATCAGGAAGATAACAGCCTGCCGCAATTGAAACAGGAATGGTTTGACGAGGGGGGAAACGAAGGTTTGTTGTGCCTGTCGGGGGCGCATTACGGCGAAGTCGGCCTGAACCTGATGAATGGAAACAAAGAGGCGGCCAAAGATGCGGCTCAAAAATACGCCGCTTGGTTTCCCAAAGGTTTTTACCTTGAGCTGCAGCGGCTGCCGGAAAGACCCGATTGGGAAAACTCGGTGCGGGGAAGTGTGGCGCTGGCACAGGAATTGGATTTGCCCGTTGTCGCCACCCATCCCGTCCAGTTTCTCGAACCCGATGACTTTCAGGCACACGAGGCACGCGTGTGTATAGCCGAAGGCCACACGCTGGCCGACCGCAGACGGCCGCGCGAGTTTTCCGCCTCTCAATATTTTGTCTGCGGGGACGTTATGGCGCAGCGTTTTGCCGACCTGCCCGAAGCGTTGCAAAACACGGTCGAAATCGCCAAACGCTGCAATCTGACCCTGACTTTGGGAAAAAATTTCCTGCCGCAGTTCCCCACACCCAACGGGCAGTCTCTGGATGAATATCTGACCGAATTATCCAATCGCGGTTTGCAGGAACGCATGGTTCAACTTTATCCCGATGAGGCCGAAAGGACGGCAAAAATGCCCGAATATCGGTCGCGGCTGGATTTTGAATTGGGCATTATCATCCAGATGGGCTTTCCGGGCTATTTCCTCATCGTGCAGGATTTCATCAACTGGGCAAAGCAAAACGGCTGCCCCGTGGGTCCCGGCCGCGGTTCGGGCGCGGGCAGTTTGGTGGCCTATTCGCTGAAAATTACCGACCTTGACCCGCTCAAATACGCCTTGTTGTTTGAACGCTTCCTTAATCCCGAACGCGTTTCCATGCCCGACTTCGATATCGACTTCTGCCAAAGCAACCGCGGCCGCGTCATCGAATATGTACGCGGCAAATATGGCACAGAGGCCGTCAGCCAGATTGTAACTTTCGGCACGATGTCGTCCAAAGCCATCATCCGCGATGTCGGGCGCGTGCTGGAATTACCGTTTGCCTTATGCGACCGCCTATCCAAACTGATTCCGCTGGAAGCCAACAAACCGCTGGGTTTGGATAAGGCCATGGAGGCCGAACCGCAAATCGGTGAGTTGATTAAGGCCGAAGATGCCGGCGAACTGATCGTTTTGGCAAAAAAACTGGAGGATTTGACGCGCGGCTTGGGCATGCACGCGGGCGGGGTTTTGATTGCGCCGGGCAAAATCTCCGATTTCTGCCCCGTTTATCAGGCCGATGTGCATTCTGCCCCCGTCTCTATGCTCGATAAGGGCGATGTGGAAGATATCGGCTTGGTAAAATTCGACTTTCTCGGCCTGCGTAATTTGACCATCATCGAAATGACGCAAAATCTGATTCGTCAAACCGGCAAGGATGCAGTCGATGTCAATCATATACCGCTGGACGATCAGACGGCTTACAAAATTTTCCGCGATGCAAACACCACGGCCGTTTTCCAGTTTGAATCGTCCGGCATGAAAAAGATGCTGAAAACGGCACATACGACCAAGTTTGAAGAGTTGATTGCCTTCGTGTCGCTCTACCGTCCGGGTCCGATGGACAACATTCCCGATTTTGTCGCGCGGATGAAGGGGGAAAAATTCGAATATATCCATCCTCTTTTGGAACCCGTATTGGAACCCACTTACGGTATCATGGTGTATCAGGAACAGGTCATGCAGGCGGCACAGGTTATCGGCGGCTACTCGTTGGGCGGTGCGGATTTGTTGCGCCGTGCGATGGGCAAGAAAAAGCCCGAAGAAATGGTCAAACACCGCGAGATTTTTGCCGAGGGTGCGGCCAAACAGGGCATTTCCCGCGAGAAATCGGACGAAATTTTCAACTATATGGAAAAATTCGCCGGTTATGGCTTCAATAAATCCCATGCCGCCGCCTATGCCTTGATTTCTTATCAGACGGCCTGGCTCAAAGCACACTACCCCGCCGAATTTATGGCGGCCACCATGTCAAGCGAGCTGACCAACACCGACCAGTTGAAACTGTTTTATGAAGACGCGCAAGCCAACGGCATTACCTTTCTCCCTCCCGACATCAACAAATCCGATTACTTGTTTGCCCCGGACAATCAAAAACGCATCCGATATGCCTTAGGCGCGGTCAAAGGCGTGGGCGAGGGTGCGGTGCAAAGTATTGTTGATGCGCGGAAGGAAGGGGATTTCCGCGACCTGTTTGATTTTTGCGGGCGGGTTGGCAGGGAACATATGAACAAGCGCACGCTGGAGTCCCTGATTAAGGCAGGCGCATTTGACGGCATCGAACCCAACCGTGCAAAATTGCTGGCCAATATCGATTTGGCCATCAGCCATGCGGAACAACAAGCCGTCAATGCAAATCAGGGCGGTTTGTTTGATTTTGCCCAAGATGCCATTTGTTCGGTGGAAATGGCCGATATACCGATGTGGGGCGATGCCGTCAAGCTGGCTGAAGAAAAAAATGTGATAGGCTTTTATTTGTCCGGTCACCCTTTTACACCTTATTCCCGCGAAGTCCGCCGTTTCGCCCCAACCGTCCTTTCGTCTTTAAAGCCTCAAGAGAGTGTGCGGGTGGCCGGTTTTGTAACCGCTATCCGCACGATATTGGGCAAAAAGGGCAAAGTGTCTTTTGTGCAGTTGGAAGATAATGAGGGTAAAGCCGAAGTCATTGTGGCCGGCGAATTGTTGGAACAGGCAAAAGATATTTTGAAAACCGACAGGGTGTTGATTATGGAATGCCGCATCAGCCGCAGCGATTTCAACGGCGGCGGGCTGCGTATCAATGCCAACAGTGTGATGACGCTGCAACAGGCGCGCGGCTGCTTTGCCCGCAGCCTGAGCCTGATTGTGCAACCCGAACATGATGTTCCCGCCATTCTCAATCTGTTGAACCAATACCGCGTACAGGACAATGCGCCGTCTATTCCGCTTCATGTCGGCTATCGCAATACCGCCGCTTCGGGGGAGTTGTCCCTGCCTCATTGGCGGCTGGCGGCCGATGAAGACTTGTTTGACAAGCTGACGCAGCTGGTGGGCGAATACAATTTGTCCGTAGGCTGGTAAAGGCACATAGCCGCGTTTGACGCGGACAATTCAATATAATGGAATTCAGTATGACGACTTCTCCACAAAACCCCACTATCGCCGCCATTGCCACAGCAGCAGGCCGAGGCGGCGTCGGCATAGTCCGTTTGTCCGGCAGCGGCCTGCTGCCCTTGGCACAACAACTCACAGGCGGCAAAACGCCACAGCCGCGTCTAGCCATGTATACGGATTTTGCCGCTTCAGACGGCCAGGCAATTGACAGCGGCCTGTTGTTGTATTTTCCCGCACCTGCCAGTTTTACCGGCGAAGATGTGGTTGAATTGCACGGACACGGCGGGCCGGTGGTAATGCAGATGCTGCTGGCGCGATGTTTGGAATTGGGTGCGCGTTTGGCCGAACCCGGGGAGTTTACCAAACGTGCTTTCTGGAACAATAAGATTGATTTAACGCAAGCCGAGAGTGTGGCCGATTTGATTGATGCATCCAGTAGTGCGGCCGCGCGTATGGCGCTGCGTTCGCTCAAAGGTGCGTTTTCCCGTCAGGTTCATGAGTTGGCTGATGCGTTGGTTGATTTGCGGATGTTGGTAGAGGCCACTTTGGATTTTCCCGAAGAGGATATTGATTTTTTAGAAGCGGCTGATGCGCAAGGCCGCCTGAAAAAGCTACAAGAACGTGTCCAAGATATTTTAGCCTCTGCCGAACAGGGAACGATTTTGCGCGAGGGGATGAATGTCGTGCTGATAGGTGCGCCCAATGTCGGCAAATCCAGCCTGCTTAATGCCCTAGCGGGGGACGAAGTGGCGATTGTTACCGATATTGCCGGCACAACGCGCGATACGGTACGGGAACAGATCATCTTAGACAGCGTACCGGTGCATATTATCGACACTGCCGGCCTTCGTGAAACAGAAGACATAGTTGAAAAAATCGGCATTGAACGCAGCCATAAGGCAGTAAAGGATGCCGATGTGGCGTTGATTATGATTGACCCGCAAGAAGGTTTAAACAAAAAAACCCGCGATATCCTACATACATTGCCTGAGAAATTAAAAAAAATCGAAGTCCATAATAAAATTGACCTATATGGACAGAGTGCCACACGTTCGGATACTCAGCACAGCGACAGTGGCGCACAAACAATTATCTCGTTGTCGGCAAAAACAGGGGAAGGCTTGCCATTATTGAAACAAGCACTATTGCAAGCCGTTGGCTGGCAAGGTGAAGAAGAAGGATTATTCTTGGCGCGCAGCCGACATTTAAATGCCTTAAAAGAGATACGACACGAATTGGAATTGGCTGCCGCTTGCCTTTACAATGGCGGACAGGTCGAGTTATTGGCCGAGCATTTGCGTTTGGCCCAATATGCATGTAATGCAATTACCGGTGAATTTACGGCTGATGATTTGCTTGGCGTAATTTTTTCCCGTTTTTGTATTGGTAAATAATTAAATAAAAAATATAAATACTGTAACTTTTTAATAATTCCAACGGGAAGGGCAAGGGATGGTTGCGCATAAGGCACAGCCCCGGTACGGTCGGTAT
>CAUVCE010000034.1:0-13877 GCA_963550425.1 uncultured Neisseria sp. | reverse complement strand
GCATTTCACCGCTGGCAATACGGAACAGCAGGGCATAACCGATTTGGCCGGCAGCGCCGGTTACGGCAACGCGAACGGGTGATTTCATTCAGAATCTCCTTATCAGGGTTTGTTTGGGAGGGGGCAACCACTTCCAAGTCAGGGCAACACATAGGGTTATGCTTTAATATGCAACAATCCTGCGTGCTGAAACAAACATACCAAAATTCTCCATCTTTAACAGACTTTGCAAAAGCCTCAGATTATTTGGAACCGAAACATTTTTCGTTTCGGATTTAATGAGTTTACTTGATTGGATATCGGAAAATCAAGCAAAAAACAGGATATTTGTAATTTTATGTAGTAATCAATATGTTGTTGCGGTTTCGGCCGGCATTTGAGTGAGGTTTTAATTGTTTTGAGTAAAAGTCCTTGTAAATCAAATAATTTGTATTTTTAGCACAAGATTCATATAAATTTTAATATAAATTTATTTTATTGTTTTATCTAGATAAAATTCAAATATTATTTGATAATAGTTTTTATTTGTAATGAAAGTGTAAAAACAGATTAAAAAAATGGCGGTAAAGACTATTCAAGCGGTTTCAAACAGGGTAAATTATGTGGCGGCGTAATTCGGTGTAGGGGTTGCCGACAATTGTCGATGGCGGTTTTTTGCCAAAAAAAGCCAGTCAGGCATTTTGATAAAAATCAGACGGCCGGTAAGCCGTTTCGCCGGATTACTCGGGTTTTGAGAAAAATTACTGTCTAAGAGGGATTGGAATGCAGACAAAGAAAAGACCTGTGTTTCTGGACTTGCAGGTATTGGTCAGACACCTGCCCGTACCGGGGATAGTCTCTATCCTGCACCGTGCCAGCGGTGTCATTTTGTTTTTGATGGTGCCGGTTTTGCTGTGCCTGCTGGAAGGTTCGTTAAGCAGCGGGGAGGCGTTTGAAGCCTACCGCGCTTTTGCGGGCAATGCTTTGGTCAAACTGGTGCTGATAGGCGTGTTGTGGGCTTTCCTGCATCATTTGTGCGCCGGCATCCGCTTTTTGTTTCTGGACGCGCACAAGGGGCTGGAATTGGCCGCCTGCCGCAAAACGGCCAAGTTGGTTTTGGCGGTTTCGCTTTCTTTAACGCTTATCTTGGGGGTGGCATTATGGTAGACCGCAAATTGGCCGGCGCGCATTACGGCCTTAGGGATTGGGCGGCGCAACGTATCACCGCTGTCATTATGATTGTTTATACGGCGGTGTTCCTCCTGTTCCTGCTGGGTATGTCGGGGGCGCAGGATTATGCGCAATGGCAGGCGTTTTTCGGAAAGACATGGGTTAAGGTGTTTACCCAAACCACTTTGTTCGCCTTGTTGTTCCATGCTTGGGTGGGTATCCGCGATTTGTGGATGGATTATGTCAAACCCTTCGGCCTGCGCCTGTTTTTGCATAGTGCAACCATTGTCTGGCTGGCGATGTGCGCCGTTTATTCGTTTAAGGTGATTTGGTAAAGGAGTAGTGCGAATGAGTTTTCCCATCCGTAAATTTGATGCCGTGATTGTCGGCGGCGGCGGTGCAGGGCTCCGTGCGGCACTGCAGCTTTCCAAAGCGGGCGTCAATACCGCCGTTTTGTCCAAAGTGTTTCCGACCCGTTCGCATACCGTGGCGGCGCAGGGCGGTATTTCCGCCTCCCTGGGCAATGTGCAGGAAGACCGCTGGGATTGGCATATGTACGATACGGTGAAGGGTTCGGACTGGCTGGGCGATCAGGACGCGATTGAGTTTATGTGCCGCGCCGCACCTGCCGCGGTAATCGAGTTGGAGCATATGGGCATGCCGTTTGACCGTGTGGAAAGCGGCAAGATTTATCAGCGCCCCTTCGGCGGCCATACCGCCGAACACGGCAAACACGCGGTGGAACGCGCCTGCGCGGTGGCCGACCGTACCGGCCATGCGATGCTGCACACGCTGTATCAGCAGAATGTCCGTGCCAATACGCAGTTTTTTGTGGAATGGACGGCGTTGGATTTGATCCGTAACGAAGACGGCGACGTGGTCGGCGTTACGGTGATGGAAATGGAAACGGGCGATGTTTATATCTTCCATGCCAAGGCGGTGTTGTTTGCAACAGGCGGCGGCGGCCGTATTTATGCCTCTTCCACCAATGCCTATATGAATACCGGCGACGGACTGGGCATTTGCGCCCGCGCCGGCATCCCGTTGGAAGATATGGAGTTTTGGCAGTTCCATCCGACCGGCGTGGCCGGCGCCGGCGTGTTGATTACCGAGGGCGTGCGAGGCGAGGGCGGCATTTTGCTCAATGCGGACGGCGAACCCTTTATGGAACGCTATGCGCCGACCGTTAAGGATTTGGCTTCGCGCGACGTGGTTTCCCGCGCAATGGCGATGGAGATTTACGAAGGCCGGGGCTGCGGCAAAAACAAAGACCATGTGTTGCTGAAAATCGACCATATCGGCGCGGAGAAGATTATTGAAAAGCTGCCGGGCATCCGCGAGATTTCGATTCAGTTCGCCGGCGTCGATCCGATTAAAGACCCGATTCCGGTCGTGCCGACCACGCACTATATGATGGGCGGTATCCCGACCAATTACCACGGCGAGGTAGTGATACCGCAGGGCGGTAATCCGGAAGTTCCGGTAAACGGCCTGTATGCGGCAGGCGAGTGCGCCTGTGCCTCGGTGCATGGCGCAAACCGGCTGGGTACGAATTCGCTGTTGGATTTGGTGGTGTTCGGCAAGTCGGCCGGCGACAGTATGATCCGTTATATCCGGTCCCACAGCGATTGGAAACCCCTGCCTGCCGATGCGGGCGAGTTTACGGCAGGCCGCCTGAACCGTTTGAACGGGCAGGCCGAGGAAGGCGGCGAAAATGTCGATGCTTTGCGCGGCGAACTGCAGAGGACCATCCAGCTTCATGCGGGCGTGTTCCGTACCGACAAGATTTTGCAGGAAGGCGTTGAGAAGGTTTTGAAGCTGTATGAGCGCGCGAAAAAGACTTATATCAACGATAAGAGCCGGATATGGAATACGGCGCGGATTGAAGCGTTGGAACTGGATAACCTGATGGAAGTGGCCAAGGCGACGATTATCGCTGCCGAAGCGCGCAAGGAGTCGCGCGGCGCGCATGCTTCGGACGACCACCCCGACCGCGACGATGAAAACTGGATGAAGCACTCGCTGTTTTATACCGCCGACAACCGTTTGAGCTACAAGCCGGTCCATACCGAGCCCCTGACAGTAGAATATATCAAACCGGCCAAACGGGTTTATTAAGGAACACACGAAATGGAAAAAATCCGATTAAAGGTGTACCGCTACAATCCCGATGTGGATGCCAAGCCGTACATGAAAGATTACGAACTGGAAATCGAGCCGACCGATGTCAAACTGCTGGATGCGATTATGAAGCTGAAGGCACAGGACGACAGCCTGTCGTTCCGCCGTTCGTGCCGCGAGGGCATTTGCGGTTCGGACGGGATGAACATCAACGGCAAAAACGGTTTGGCCTGTTTGACGGATATCCGCAGTTTGAAGCAGCCGATTGTGCTGCGCCCGCTGCCGGGGCTGCCGGTGGTGCGCGACCTGATTGTCGATATGACTCAGTTTTTCAAGCAATACCATTCGATTAAGCCTTATGTGGTTAATGACACGCCCACCGACCCTCTGAAAGAACGCCTGCAGTCTCAGGAGGAGCGCAAAGAGTTGGACGGTTTGTACGAATGTATCCTGTGCGCCTGCTGTTCGACCGCCTGCCCGTCTTTTTGGTGGAATCCGGATAAGTTTGTCGGCCCGTCCGGCCTGTTGAACGCCTATCGCTTTATTGCCGATACGCGCGATACGATTACGAACGAACGTTTGGATAATTTGAACGACCCTTACCGCCTCTTCCGCTGCCATACCATTATGAACTGCGTGGATGTCTGCCCGAAACATCTCAATCCGACCGGCGCCATCGGCAAGATTAAGGAAGTTATGTTGAAACGGGCCGTTTAACATGGTAACTTTCGATGATGCGGCAAAGCGGCGCATCCGCTTTCTGACACGCCGTGGACTGCTCGAACTCGATATCCTGCTCGAGCAGTTTATGGCAACCGAATTCCAGCGGCTTGGCGATGACGAATTGGCGGTGTTTGTCGAAATCTTGGATTTGCCCGATCAGGATTTTTTGGCATTGGCCAATCGGCAGAAGGAAACAGACAATCCGCGATTCGCATCGTTGCTGGATAAGATCAGGCGCTGCAAAGCCGTCTGAAAACCGTTTGATGCAGAAGAATAAAGGAGTAAGAGATGTCTCAATCAGTTAAAGTGGAAATCGCGGGTAAAGAAACCATGGAGTTGCCGGTGTTGAAAGGCACGTTGGGCAACGATGTCGTGGATATCCGTACCTTTACCAAAGGCAGCGGGATGTTCACATTCGATCCGGGCTTTGTTTCGACTGCAAGCTGCGAATCGAAAATCACCTTTATCGACGGCGATAAAGGCTATCTGTATTATCGCGGTTACCCCATCGAACAGTTGGCCGAACACGGCGACTATCTGGAAGTTTGCTATCTGCTGATTTACGGCGAACTGCCGGATAAAGAGCAGAAGAAACAGTTTGTCGATACTGTGGTACACCACACCATGCTGCACGAACAGCTGACTTGGTTTTTCAGGGGATTCCGCCGCGACGCGCATCCGATGGCCATGATGGTCGGCGTGGTCGGCGCATTGTCGGCCTTTTATCAGGACAGTTTGGAAATTGCCGATCCGGAACACCGGAAAGTGGCGATTTACCGTTTGGTTTCCAAAATCCCGACCATTGCGGCGATGTGTTACCGTTACGCCAACGGCCTGCCGTTCAATTATCCGAAAAACAACCTCTCTTACACCGCAAACTTCATGCACATGATGTTCTCAATGCCGTGTGAAGAATACAAACCCAATCCGGTATTGGTTCGCGCACTGGACAGGATATTTATTCTGCATGCCGACCATGAGCAAAACGCCTCCACGTCCACCGTCCGTTTGGCGGGTTCTTCGGGGGCGAATCCCTTTGCCTGCATTGCGGCCGGCATTGCCAGCCTGTGGGGGCCTTCCCACGGCGGTGCGAACGAAGCCGTGCTGAATATGCTGGACGAAATCGGCGACGTATCCAATGTGGCCGGATTTATGGAAGGCGTGAAGGCCAAGAAATACCGCCTGATGGGCTTTGGGCACCGCGTGTACAAAAACATGGACCCGCGTGCCGCCATCATGAAGAAAACGTGCGACGAAGTATTGCGCGAATTGGGTCTGGAAAACGATCCGAAATTCAAGCTGGCGATGGAATTGGAAAAAATCGCATTGAACGATCCGTATTTCATTGAGAAAAAACTGTATCCCAATGTCGATTTCTATTCAGGCATCGTATTGTCCGCATTGGGTATCCCGGTTTCGATGTTTACCGTCATCTTTGCCCTGGCGCGCACGGTGGGCTGGATTTCCCACTGGCATGAGATGATTTCCGATCCGAATCAGAAAATCGGCCGTCCGCGCCAGCTTTATACCGGTGCGCAGCGCCGCGATTATGTTCCGGTGGACAAGCGTTGATAATGTGTTATCCGTTGTTTGGGATTCGGGTAATTGAAGGAGGCGTGTAAGGGTGCGCCATGCCGCTTTGTATTCCTGAATTTACCTCGCACGAAGCGGGCTGATGCCCGCTTTTTATTTTTATCAGAATTTCCCGAGAGGCTGAACCCCCGCTTTTAGGGCGATGGTGCAGGGTTTATTTGGGAAGGGTATAACCCCTTCGAAATCAGGGTAAGGCACGGGGCTGCGCCTTGTGTGCAGTCCCGTGTGTTGAAACATTGATATTGAAATGGGTTGGTCGGAAAACTTTTGTTGCTTCATGTAGTCATGTTATGCAATAAGGAGTAGAATATTCTTTACATATAAAGACGGTCTGAGTTTGGCAGACGGCAAGGGTTTGTTTGCCATTTTTTAATTCGGACATTTAATTCAACCTTATTAATAAATAAAAGAGGCTGTGCCATGATGGATGAAAAACAAGGTTTTTCTTATCTTTTCGGTTCTAATGCGCCATATATCGAGGAGCTTTATGAGGAGTTTCTGAATAATCCGGACGCCGTGGGCGATTATTGGAAGAAGTATTTTTCCGAATTGGCCGCGCAACCGGGGGCGGCGGAGCGTGATGTGGCGCATAAGCCTATTCAGGAGTCGTTTGCCCGCCTGGCCAAATCCCCACGCCCGGCTGCCGCCGGAACAGCGGATGAGGAAATGCTGAAAAAACAAGTCGGCGTGCTGCGCCTGATTTCGGCCTACCGCATCCAAGGCGTCGGCGCGGCGCGGCTTGACCCGCTAAACCGCAAACCGCCTATCCATATCGAGGGCTTGGATCCCAAATTCCACGGCCTTTCAGATGCGGATATGGCGGTTAAGTTCAATGTGGGCAGCGGCGATTTCGGCGGGCAGGCAGACAAGATGACCCTGTCCGAAATCATCGCCAAGTTGAAGCAGACTTATTGCGGCCATATCGGCATCGAATACATGCATATCACCAACCGCGAAGAACGCCGCTGGGTTCGCGAGTTTTTTGAAAGCCGCCAATCTTCGCCCAAATTCAATGCCGAAGAAAAACGTTATATTTTGAAACAACTGACCGCTTCCGAAACTTTGGAACGTTATCTGCACAGCAAATATGTCGGACAGAAGCGTTTCGGCGTGGAAGGCGGCGAAAGCTCTATTTTAGGCTTGAATTACCTGATTCAAAATGCGGGCAGGGATGGTGTGGAAGAGATTATCATCGGTATGGCGCACCGCGGCCGCCTGAATGTCCTGGTGAATACTTTGGGCAAGAAGCCGAGCGATTTGTTTGCCGAATTCGAAGGCCGTGCCGAAATCAAACTGCCCAGCGGCGATGTGAAATACCACATGGGCTTCAGTTCGGATATTGCCACGCCCAACGGCCCGATGCACGTTACGTTGGCCTTCAACCCGTCCCATTTGGAAATCGTCAATCCGGTGGTGGAAGGATCCAGCCGCGCGAAACAGCACCGGCGCGGCAGCGAAGGCAGCAGGCAGGTGTTGCCGGTTCTGATTCACGGCGATTCGGCCTTTATCGGCCTTGGCGTGAATCAAGCGGTATTCAATATGTCGCTGACGCGCGGCTACACCACGGGCGGTACGGTTCATATCGTGATTAACAACCAAATCGGCTTCACGACTTCCGATACCCGCGATACCCGTTCGACCGTTTATTGCACCGATATCGCCAAGATGGTGGATGCGCCGATTTTCCATGTGAACGGCGACGACCCCGAGGCAGTCTGCCTTGTTGTTCAGGCGGCTTTGGACTACCGCAAGGCATTCCGCAAAGACGTGGTGGTGGACGTGGTCTGCTACCGCAAACACGGGCACAACGAGAGCGACGACCCGACGCTGACCCAGCCCATGATGTACAAGGCCGTTGCCAAGCATCCGGGTACGCGGGCGATTTATGCGGAAAAACTGGCCAAGGAGGGCGTGGCATCGGCAGAAGAGGCCGAAGCCTTGGTTCAGGCATATCGCGATGCGTTGGACAAAGGCGAGCATGTCGAACTGACGCGCCTGACGGATTATGACAACAAACACCGCGTGGATTGGGGCAAATATCAGGGGCAGGACTGGCGCGAACGGGTGGAAAGCGGTTTGTCCGCCGACGACATCAAACGTTTGACCGACAAGTTTACCGAAGTTCCGGAAGGATTCGGCCTGCACAATGTGGCCAAGCGCGTTATCGAAGGGCGCAAGGCCATGGCGGCGGGCGAACAGGATTTCGACTGGGGTATGGCGGAAACCGTTGCTTATGCCGGCCTGCTGACCAACGGCACGGGCGTGCGTATTTCGGGTGAGGATGCGGGGCGCGGCACTTTCTCGCACCGCCATGCGGTTTTGCACGACCAGAAGCGTGAAAAATGGGATTCCGGCATTTATATCCCGTTGCAGCATATGGGCGGCAATCAGGCTTCGTTTACGGTTATCGATTCCATTTTGAACGAAGAGGCCGTGATGGCCTTTGAATACGGCTATGCCTGTTCCGCACCGGACATGCTGACGATTTGGGAGGCGCAGTTTGGCGATTTTGCCAACGGGGCGCAGGTTACCATCGACCAGTTCTTGTCCTCCGGCGAAACCAAATGGGGCCGTTTGTGCGGTTTGACGACTATTTTGCCGCACGGTTATGACGGTCAGGGCCCGGAACATTCTTCCGGCCGTTTGGAGCGTTGGCTGCAGTTATGCGCCGAACACAATATGCAGATTGTGATGCCGTCCGAAGCTTCGCAGATGTTCCATATTTTGCGCCGTCAGGCTTTGCGTTCTTACCGCAAGCCTTTGGTGGTGTTTATGTCCAAACGCCTGTTGCGCTTTAAGGATTCCATGAGCCCGCTGGCCGATTTCTTGGAGGGGACGACTTTCCGCCCGGTTATCGGCGACACGGCCGCGCGTAAGGACAACGGCAGCGTGAAGCGTGTGATTATGTGTGCCGGCCAAGTGTATTATGATTTGGCAAAAGGCCGCGAAGAACGCGGTTTGGCCGACGAAGTGGCGATTGTGCGCGTGGAGCAGCTTTATCCGTTCCCGTATGCCGAAGCCGAGGCGGAATTGGCCAAATATCCGAATGCGGCCGAGATTTTGTGGGCGCAGGAAGAGCCGAAAAACCAAGGCGCCTGGTATCAGACGCTGCACCGTTTGGAAAATCTGTGCAAGCCCGGCCAGAAGGTGCTGTTTGCCGGCCGTCCCGCCAGCGCGTCGCCCGCCGTCGGTTACATGAGCAAGCACAACGCCCAGTTGAAACAGTTGGTCGATGACGCTTTTTCTTTTAATTAATCTCTCATAGCAGCGGCTTGTCCAATCGGCAGGCCGCATCAAACCACACCTAGGAGTTTAAAATGATTGTAGAAATAAATGTTCCGGTATTTGCCGAAAGCATTACGGAGGGCACTTTGCTGGCTTGGCGCAAGAAAGTGGGCGAAGCGGTGGCGCGTGATGAGGTTTTGGCCGAAATCGAAACCGACAAGGTGGTTTTGGAAGTGCCCGCGCCTCAGGCGGGCGTGTTGGCCGAGGTATTGGTGAACGAAGGCGATACGGTGCTTTCCCAACAGTTGCTGGCAAAACTCGATACCGATGCCGCCGCTGCCGCGCCTGCGGCTCCGGCTGCAGCCCCCGCCGCACAACAGGACTCGACCGCCCCCGTTGCCGCCGCCATGCCCGCCGCCGCGAAATTGGCGGCAGAGAAGGGCGTCGATGTGAATGCGGTACAGGGTTCGGGCCGGGACGGCCGTGTTTTGAAGGAAGATGTGCAAAAGGCATCATCCGCCCCGAAAGCAGCCCCCGTCCCCGCCGGCGCGCGGCCTGAGGAGCGCGTGCCGATGAGCCGCCTGCGTACGCGCGTGGCCGAACGCCTGCTCGCCTCGCAGCAGGAAAATGCGATTTTGACGACTTTCAATGAAGTCAATATGAAGCCGGTCATGGATTTGCGCGCCAAATATAAGGAAAAATTTGAAAAAGAGCACGGTGTGAAGCTGGGCTTTATGTCCTTCTTCGTCAAGGCCGCCGTGGCCGCACTCAAAAAGTTCCCGATTGTGAATGCGTCCGTGGACGGCAAGGATATCGTCTATCACGGTTATTTCGACATCGGTATCGCCATCGGCAGCCCGCGCGGACTGGTCGTGCCGATTTTGCGCGACGCGGATTTGATGAGTATCGCCGATATCGAAAAGGCGATTGCGGATTATGCGGTCAAGGCCAAAGACGGCAAAATCGCAATCGAGGATTTGACCGGCGGCACGTTCAGTATCACCAACGGCGGCACGTTCGGTTCGATGATGTCCACGCCGATTATCAATCCGCCGCAGTCGGCTATTTTGGGCATGCACGCAACCAAAGAACGCGCCGTGGTGGAAAACGGCCAGGTGGTGGTGCGCCCGATGATGTATCTTGCCCTCTCCTACGACCACCGTATCATCGACGGCCGCGAGGCGGTGCTGACTTTGGTTACGATTAAGGACGCGTTGGAAGATCCCGCACGTTTGTTGCTGGATTTGTAAGTGTTTCAGGCGGCCTGCCGTTTTTTTCGCGGGCCGCCTGAAAACCCGATGCCGGCGTTTTGACGGAGGAAACATAATGATGACCATACGGAGATTGTTTTTCCTGATATTGTTTGGTATTTCTGCCGCCGAAGCTGCCGGACTTGATGCGCGCGAAACGGCGGTTGCCTTTTATCGCGAATTGGCGTTTGGCAGTCCCGAGAAGGCGGCCGGCTTTTTGAATCCGCCCCTGCATTGGGGCAGCGTGCCGGACGGCATGCCGGCGCCGCCCTACAGCCTGTTCCGCGTTCCGGTACGCAGTGCTTGGACGACGGCTTCCGGCTACCGCAGATATGCCGCCGACTATTACCGCACCGTGCAGGGTGCGGCGAGGGCGGCAACGCAAAAGCTGCTTGAACCGCAAGTGGTGAAAACGGTATCGGAATCGGCCGGGCAGGCCTTTGTGGATATGAACGTGCGGTGGGTTGGGAAAAACGGTCATGAAGAGGGCTATGTTTACCGCTTCCACCTGAAACAGGACGGCGGGGCATGGCGGATTCGCGCAATCGACAGTTGGATATAGACCATGACGGGCGGTTTTCCCGCACCGTGTTTACAGCCTGACGAAAGGTTTTCGGACGGCTTTTTCTTTGGAAGGATAGATTATGTCTCAATTTGACGTGGCGGTAATCGGTGCGGGGCCTGGCGGTTATGTGGCCGCCATCCGTGCCGCACAACTGGGTTTTAAGACGGTCTGTATCGATGCGGGCGTAAACAAGGCGGGCGATGCGCCTGCTTTGGGCGGTACTTGCCTGAATGTCGGCTGTATCCCGTCCAAGGCCTTGCTGCAGTCGAGCGAGCATTTCCATGCGGCGCGGCACGACCTTGCCGAACACGGCATTACGGTCGGCGAAGTGAAATTCGATGCGGCCAAGATGATAGCGCGCAAGGATGCGATTGTCGGCAAGCTGACAGGCGGTATTAAGTTCTTGTTTCAAAAAAATAAAGTGGAAAGCCTGTTTGGTTTGGGTTCGTTCAAGGGCAAAAACGGCGGGCTGTATCAGATTGAGGTGGACAACAAGGGTGAAAAAACCCTTGTCGAAGCCAAACATGTGATTGTGGCCACGGGTTCCGTACCGCGCCCGCTGCCGCAGATTGCCATCGACAACAAAAACGTGCTGGACAACGAGGGCGCGCTGAATCTGACCGAAGTGCCGCAGAAACTGGGCATCATCGGTTCGGGCGTAATCGGTTTGGAAATGGGTTCGGTGTGGAACCGCGTCGGTTCGCAGGTTACGATTTTGGAGGCCATGCCGACTTTCCTGGCCGCCGCCGACCAGCAGATTGCAAAAGAAGCCTTTAAATATTTTACGAAAGAGCAGGGTCTGAATATCGAACTCGGTGTGAAAATCGGTGAGATTAAGGATACGGGCAACGGGGTTTCCGTAGCCTATGAAACTGCAGACGGGGCGGCGAAAACAGAAGTTTTTGATAAGTTGATCGTCTCTATCGGCCGCATTCCGAATACCGGGGGTTTGAATGCCGAAGCCGTGGGTTTGGAGAAGGACGGGCGCGGCTTTATCAAAGTGGATGACGAGTGCCGTACAAACCTGCCCAATGTGTGGGCGATTGGCGACGTGGTGCGCGGCCCGATGTTGGCACACAAGGCCAGCGATGAGGGTGTGGCGGTGGCCGAGCGCATTGCCGGACAAAAACCGCATATCGATTTCAATAATGTGCCGTTTGTGATTTATACCGACCCCGAAATCGCCTGGGTGGGCAAAACGGAAGAACAGCTTAAAGCAGCTGGCATCGCCTATAAGAAGGGTACTTCGGGTTTTGGCGCGAACGGGCGAGCTTTGGGCTTGGGCAAGGCCAAGGGTACGGTCAAGGTGTTGGCCGATGCGCAAACCGACCGTGTCTTGGGCATCCATATGGTCGGCCCCATGGTCAGCGAGCTGATTGCGGAGGGCGTGATGAGTTTGGAATTCTTTGCCAGCAGCGAAGATATCGCCCGCATCATCCATGCCCACCCGACTTTGTCGGAAGTGCTGCATGAGGCGGCTTTGGCTGCCGACAAACGCGCGCTGCACGGTTGATGTTTTGCGTGTGCCGCCCCGCCTGTCGTTTCGGCGGGGCGGATTTTTTTTTCGGTTTGCCGCGATAATCCGTCGTTTTTTGGAAAATACGAAAAACAGCAGCCAGTGCCTTGGTTTACAAAGTGCAGGCTGTTTTTTATTTTTCAGGCAGCCCGCAACCGTCTGCTACAATACCCCACCAATAAAAACAGTAAGGACACAAATGGCGCACACGCAACAAAAACCCCTGTTCGGCTTTTCGCTGGCGCTTTTGGCCACCATGACCTGGGGCTCGCTGCCCGTGGCGGCGCAGCAGGCCTTGAAGGCGGTGGATGCGCCTACGCTGGTGTGGGCACGCTTTTTATCCGCTTCGCTGGTTTTGCTGGCGGTTTTGGCCGCCATCGGCAGGCTGCCCCGCACAGGCGTTTTTTCCAAACGCGCTTTCGCGCTGCTCGCTTTGGGCGTATTGGGTATTTCCGGCAATTTCGTGTTGGTGGCGGTGGGGCTGCGCCACATTTCGCCCACCACCACGCAGATTTTGTGGCAGCTTGCGCCCTTCACCATGATTCTGGTCGGCGTGCTGCTGTTTAAGGAAGCCTTCACCCGCTGGCAGAAAATCGGACTGTTCTGCCTGATGGCCGGACTGGCCCTGTTTTTCAACGACAAATTCGGCGAACTGTTCAGCCTCGGCAGCTACGCCTTCGGGGTTCTCGCCGCCGCCGCAGGCAGCGTGGTTTGGGTGTGCTACGGCGTGGCGCAGAAGCTTTTGTCGGCACGCTTCACTTCGCAGCAGGTGTTGCTGCTCATCTATTTTTGCAGCAGTATGGCGCTGCTGCCCTTCGCCGAACCCGCCCAAATCGCCCGCATCGGCAGCCCGTTTTTATGGTGCAGCTTCATCTACTGCTGCCTGAATACGCTCATCGGCTACGGTGCTTACGGCGAATCGCTCAAACACTGGGAAGCGTCAAAAGTCAGCATCGTTACCACGCTCATCCCGATGTTTACCATGATATTTTCCGCTATCGGCCACCGGCTCTCGCCCGCCGATTTCGCCGCCTCCGACATGAACGCAATCAGTTATATCGGCGCACTTGCCGTCGTCTGCGGCGCGGTGTTGGCCGTGGTGGGGGAGAAGCTGTTCAAAAGGGTCGTCTGAAAACCGGAAACGGGTGTTTCAGACGGCCGCGCCAGACATAAATCCCCAATCCGGTAATTTAAAAATTGCGCCTTAGAATCCGCATCTTTTCCTTTTCCCCTTGGCAAGGCAATGGCGGATTTTGATACGCGACCTGCCGGATAATTTCACGCACCCATGTTTGAACGGCTGCCGTTTGCCCTGTCCGCCATATTGACGTTTATCGTCTTCATCGCCGCATCTGCCCGGTTTGAATTTTTTTGCGGGAAGCCGCGAAATTTCCCGCCACATTGCATTAAAAAAAATGAGTGCCCCAAACAAATTAGGACAACTCATTTTACTTATGTATTAAATTGTAATACCACACCGGCCTCGAGGCCTATTCCCACTCAATCGTGGCAGGCGGTTTGCCGCTCACATCGTAAACCACGCGGTTGATGCCTTTGACTTCGTTGATGATGCGGTTGGACACGCGGCCGAGCAGTGAGTACGGCAGTTCTGCCCAGTGTGCGGTCATGAAGTCGCTGGTGATGACCGCGCGCAGTGCGACGACGTAGTCGTAAGTGCGCCCGTCGCCCATTACGCCGACGGATTTGACGGGCAGGAACACGGCAAAGGCTTGGC
>CAUVCE010000033.1:0-13889 GCA_963550425.1 uncultured Neisseria sp. | reverse complement strand
AGTCGCGCTGGTGGACGAAGCTACGGGCTATCAGGACGCAAGGGTCAAAGACGCGCTGGCCAAGATTTTTGAAGCCTTTGTCGCCAAGGAACTCCAGCCTTGGGTCAAAACCTTTCCGCTGGACTACTACAAGGAACTCTGCCGATTATACGGCGTGCCTTTCCCGCCGCTGAAAAACAATAAGTTCCCGCAGTTTTTCGGCCATGTTACAAACAATGCGGTCTATACAAGGCTCGCGCCGGAAATCCTGCCGGAATTGAAGAAGGCGGCCGGACGGCAGGAGAAGAAGGCCAAATTGCACCAGTTTTTGACGCAGGACGTGGGACACCCGAAATTGCGCGAACATCTGGCATCCATCGTTACGCTGTTGAAGCTGTCCAAGGACAAGGACGATTTTAACCTGATGCTGGATAAGGTACACCCACGGCTCAATGAAACCATCCCTTTTGATTTCTAGGGCAGGAAGCCCCTTACAATACACCGCAAGGAGGGCATTTGTGCCGTTAAGGTAGTGATTTACCGCACTTTGGGTAATCCCCATTGCGCCAGCAATTTTATTTTGCGTTAGCCCTAAATCACCTTTTTTTGTTTGTTTGGCGGGTCGGGGTTGGCGGTTATTGCGGTTTGGATGGGCGAAAGAAAAGCCCGCCGGGGCGGGCTGTGGGATGGTTATGTCATGGCAAATTTAGCAATCAGGAGCTTGACTTCTCTGCTGGCATATCGTGATGTTGAAGCCCCTGCAATGATGCGGCTCAACAGTTCCGCGCTGCACGGTGGTTTCACGGAGAATACTCCTTCATGTACACGTTTTTCTATGTGTTCGGCAGTATCAATCCTTGCATCACGATAGCGGACATAACTGTCATGCTGGATAAACGGATGTTCGCCCGGTCTGATGATACAGGCGTTGTCATATGGGATATTTGCTCGGATAGAAGATATACCGACAGAGAGAACCTGTGGCTTACTTCCCCGGTGAGGGAGAATGCAAGGATTAACTAGGATGGTAAATAAGTGCTGGTAACTATCCGGTCCGGATGGGATTAGTAGGCATTCCCCTTGCCCGCATTGCCACGATTGAGACATGCTGTCTTTCCTCATTGGAAGGAACGATTGATGTAGGCCTGCTCTTCCAGCCTTTCTACAATCGCTACGGCTTGTTCTTCATTATAACCAAGCACAGACAACAGTTTTTTAATGGGGATAGGCCGGCTTGAACCGTGGGGGTCTTCCCATTCCGGACATAACCCGTTGTGGGTCATATTACGTAGTTCCCATGCAGAATGATGACCGTACCTTTCCCAAACCGATTCCAGCACTTCCAAATCGGCATCAGACAATGCTAATAAGTCTTGCTCAGGTGTACGAATCATACTCGGGTCGCGTAAGGCAAGCATTCTGTCTTCACGGTCAGTAACCCATGTTGCCCATCCGTTCGGGATGGATTCCTGCCCGCCGTTAATGAAATCCAAGGTCATAGAAAGCACTGGCCCATGCGGCATTGAAACCAAAGCATCTCCTGTAAGACCTTCTCCAAAGCGCAAAAAAGACTCACGCTCAGCCAAGTACATCAGCTTCATCAGCTTCAGCACTTCAAGCTTGTTGCCTTTTGCCTTGTACAGCATGAAGGCGGCTGCTTGGGCAGCTTTCGGTTCTTGGAAAAGGATGTCGTTATGCAGTTTCATACTTTCATTATATGCGGTTGGCTGCAAAACAGGCAATTTAATTCAGCAGATTTCCGCACATTTTGTCTCCCCTTGGGCAAACTCAACCAGTTCATAACCTTTTCGTAACTCGTCAATAAACTCTGGGCGGCCTTCGCTTTTCTTCCGGCGGCAAATTGCGGTTTCCCAATCTTTACCTGCGGGGAGATTTGGACGGACAAATCGTTTCGGCTTACAAACCCCGCCTTCGTTGGCGGGGTTTTTGATTTCGGGGGATTAAAATCTCAATACGTTTTGATTTTCTGCTTCACCACGCCAACGATGCGCGTGTCTTCGCCCCATGTGAGCAGCGGATATTGCGGGTTGAGTGGTTTAAGGTATGGCGTTTCGCCGTCAAACACGAGTTTTTTAAACGTTGCCTTGCCGTCGTGGATGGCAACCACATAGCTGTTATTGTCCTGCGAGGCGTGCGGGTCGATAACGATAATGTCGCCATCAGCAAATTCGGGCTGCATACTGTCGCCCTGCACACGCAAGGCGAAGCCGTCTTTAATGGCCTCGGTTACTTGGATAAATTCCGCATCATCAAGGTCGTAATGCTCGATATCGCGCCATTCCCCCGCCTGTACCCAAGAGATGACAGGGACGGTATCCAAACGGTAGCCGGTGGCGGTAATGTTGGGAAGCTCCTGACGTACCGTTTTCGCCCCATCCACTAGATATTCCACAGACGTTTCCAGCGCGTTGGCCAGCTCTAGAATCTTAGTGCTGCTTTTATTTCGCCCGTTTTCAATTTGCCCGATTGTGCTTTGCGGCACACCTGCCCGCCTACCCAATTCCGCTTGACTCAAACCTAATTCTAGGCGGCGTTGCCGCACTCTCTCATTAAAGCTCATACAGACCTCCGTAAACATTGATAACGATTGTAATCAATAAGTAAATCACATAGGTGTTTAATTTTGCTTAAATTCAATCACAAATGTTATAAAATGTATGGCATTTATTACAGCAAGGCAAAGAGATATGACAAAAACAAAATGGCAAGAACTGATTAAACCACTTATAGATGCCGGGTACTCGCAATATGAGATTGCAGCGTTTGCCGGTTGTTCGCAGGCACTGATTAGCGCCCTTCTGCATGGCACAAGGGGGCGGCGGTTGTCTTATGAGATTGCACAGAAGTTGGTTGAGATGGCGGAAAAAGCGCGAAATAGCGAAATATCGCCAGCAAATCAACAACAAGCGAATGACGCGCCAATATTAGGCGGTTATCGATGATGGCCGATGAAGCCGTAAAAGAAAAGCCCGCATGGGGCGGGCTGAAGAAACTTATTTTCACTGGGAAAAATCATGACTAATAAGACTACGCAAAGCAAGCAGATTTTGAACCACATGCGCCAAGGCAACAGTATCACGCCCTTGGAAGCGTTAAACCTGTTTGGCTGTATGCGCTTGGGCGCGCGGATTTACGACAGAAAAGGATAGAAATCATGGCCATCATCCGCAGTAACTGTAAAACGAATTATACCGTCATCGACAACCGCGTGTTTGCCGACCACCGGCTTTCTTTCGCCGCAATGGGGCTGCTCGGCTACCTGCTGTCCAAACCCGACAACTGGACCATCAGCACGGCGCAGCTCGTTACAGTTACCGAAGGGACGGGAAAACACACTCGCCGAGACGGCATTGCCAAACTGTTGAACGAACTGAAAGAAAAAGGCTTTGTGCAGATGAAGCACAAGCGCACCGGCGGCGTGGATTATGTGGTGTTCGACCACCCCAAAAACGGGAAAATCCCACAGTCGGAAAATCCCACAGTGGGAAAAGACAGTAGTGGCGAAGAATCAACCACTTACGGATTTTCCCATAGTGGGAATTTCCCACAGTCGGAAAATCCCGCCCTTAATAAATACGGAAATAAAGAATTAACAAATACTGAAAATACTCCTAACGGAGTATTAAGCGCACGCGAGGATTTGCCTGCCGATTTGCAAAACGATTCTGACGGCCTGCAAGCCGAAACCGTACCGCCTGCCCGATCCAAAAAACCCGATCGACACCGTGAAGACCTTGCCGCATTGGAAAACATGGGCGTGGAAACACAACTGGCCAAGGACTGGCTGCAGACCCGGAAAGAAAAACGCGCCGGCAGCCTGACGCAGACCGTGATGGCCGGATTACAACGCGAAGCGGCCAAAGCCGGCCTGACCGTACCACAGGCGGTGCAAGTGGCGGCGGAAAGGGGTTGGGCAAGGTTTAACGCAAGCTACCTGCACAACGAATCACAGCCCTTTGCCAACCCGCAGCGCGTCCCGCAAACACGCGTCAATACCGTACCCAAACACGAAAACGGAGGATTTCAAGAATGGAACTGATTGTTTCGGCACATGAAAAAGCAAAATCAGGCTTATCTGCCGCAGTCCGTGCGCTGATTGAAGAACACCGCATCACGCACACCGAAACCGCGCATTGCCCCGAACACGGCGACTACACCGCAGACGTGAGTGCCGCCGGCCGAAAATCGCCATGCCCGGCCTGCAAACAGGCAGAAGCAGATGCGGAAGCGGCAAAAAAGGCAGAACAGGCCAACCGCCGCCTGCTGGAAAAACTGGGATGCTGCGGCATCCCCAAACGCCACCAAGGCTGCCGCGTGAACACCTACCGCGCCGACATGGCCAAGCAGCAGGCACTGAAAGACGCCGTTACCGAATACATCCGCGAAATGCAGGCGGGCGGGCTGAAACGCAATTTCGTCATGCTGGGCAACTGCGGCACGGGCAAAACCCACCTTGCCTGCGCCATAGGCATGGAAGCTGTGCGGCAGGGCAAGACGGTGCTGTTTGCCACCGCCAGCGAAATCATCCGCCGCGTTCAGGCGACCCACAAATCCGACACGGAAACCGAATGGGGCGTGATGCAGGAATTCGAGCGGCTGGACTTGCTGATTGTGGATGAAGTGGGCGTGCAGTACGCCACCGAAAGCGCGAACCGCATCATCACGGAAATCGTCAATGCGCGCTACAACGCCGAAAAGCCCACCGTGTTTATTTCCAATTTGGGCGCGGACGAGTTTCAGGCCGTGATGGGCGAGCGGGCCATGAGCCGCATGAAGGAGGACGGTTGCAAGCCGTTTGTGTGCGACTGGGCGGATTACCGGAAAGGGGGCAAGGCATGAGCTGGCTGTATGCGGTTATGGCGGGCGGGATATTCGGCGCGTGTCTGGGGCTGGCACTGGCTTATCCGGCGGCGCGGCTGAAAGGGGGCGGGGATGATTAGGCTGGAGTTGCCCTACCCCGTGAGCGCGAACCGTTATTGGCGCATGGCGGGCGGATGATACCAAACAGCGCGGCGCACAGGTACAAGCAGGCGGTGTACCTGCTGGCGCACAAGGCGGGGTTGAAACCCTTGGGCGGGGCGGTGGAGCTGCATATCGCCATAGTCCCCAAGGCCAAGAAAAACGGCGAAGCGAGCGAAAAGCTGTTTGATTTGGACAACGGCCTGAAAGTGCTGATAGACGCAGTGCAGGGAACGGCCTACCACAACGACAGGCAGATTAGGAAAATCGTCGCCGGGTATGCGGACGGGCCGAAAGAAGGCGGCGGCGTGATAGTTGAAATACGGAACTTTGGAGAACAAGCATGATGGAAGTAATGGAACTGGTATTCAAAAACGGCAACGAAGCGGAAACCGATAGTAGAAGGGTTGCCAAGGCATTTGGGAAGCGGCATGACAACGTGATTTACGCGATTGAAAGTTTGGCGTGTTCGCCGGAGTTTGCCGCCCTTAACTTTAAGGAGAGCTATGAAATCAACAAGTTAGCAAATGGAAGGCCTGTAAAATACTACCGCATTACAGAGAAGGGCGCAATGTTGTTGATTATGGGATTTAACGGGAAGGAAGCAATGGCAGTGAAAGAACGGTTTATTGAAGCCTTTGCCGAGATGCGCGAGCAAATCGCCAACTACCGCGAATATTGCGAGCTGATGGCTTTGCGCGATGCGAAGTTTGCCGAAGCATCCGAATGCGGGCGCGGCTTGGCGCATTGGGCGCGGGAGAAGTCGCGGCTGGACGCGATGATAGAGCGGCGCGAAAGGTTTTTGCAACTGCCTTTGATATGGGGGTAACGGATATGGCAACAAACATGAAACAAGCGGAAACCACTTTTTTGGACAGGATGAAAACCGAAGAAGCCGAATTGGCGGAAAAGACGGAAAAACTGTACGCATTTTTCGGCACGGGGACGTATAAGGGCTTGAGCAAAAGGGAGCGGGAACTGTTGGGCGGCCAATACGAAGCGATGACGGAATACCTGGCCATTTTGGGGGAGCGCATAGCGTATTACATGGGACATACAGGGCGTGATAACGGCCGCAAATAGAGATAACAAGGGCGAATAATGGCTTACGGGAATTTGAATGAACAGGAAAGTATGTACCAGTCAGTAGAAGCGGCTTTGAGTCATGCTTACCGCTTATCTTGTATGCGGATCGAACCGCTGAACAATACCGCGCAAATCTGCCATTGGATGGAGAGCAAGGGGGCAGGCCTCGGCGGCTACCGAGGGATGACGCAGCATGACTGGCACGCCAACAGTGCCATGATACGGGCAAGAGTGGAACGGCTGTTGAACCATTTGGAAGTTTGTGCCGTAGAAGCGCAATATGGCGGCAATTTAAGCCGTATCGTGGATTTGAGCAGCCACATCCTGAACCAGCAGCAAGGTATTCCGTTACTGGTTTGCGATGCCCTGTTATCGCATATTTTTTCAGGCAGCCCCAAACAGACGGAGATTCAGGATAGGTTTGACCTGAGCAAGGGCAAACTGTACCGGCAACTGAAAAGGGTCAATCAGGTGGTAAACGCTTTGCTGAACAGTGCCATTTGTAAGCTGGAACCTGATTTCAAACAGGCCGGAATCGTGAAATAGTTATGGTCGGGCTTGACACGAGCGGGGAGTTTTGGTATAAAATTACTATTATTGGAAGTTGGAGCGTGTAAGGTGGTTACGAATAAGAAACGCTTAACTTTAAAGTATCTTGAGGAATGCCTGTCTTACAACCCAGAGACAGGCATTTTCCTTTGGAAAGAACGCCCAAGACACCATTTTTCTACTGATGCTGGTTGGAAAAGAGCTAATACAAGATGTAAGGGTAAGATTGCTGGATCAAAGTGTAAAGTCAGCGGGTATCTCCGAGTTACTCTAAATGGCAAGATGTATTACCTGCATAGATTGGCGTGGTTTATGTGCCACAACGAACAAGCGAATATAATTGACCATATAAATCATAATATTGAAGACAATAGAATTTCAAACCTGAGAAATGTCAATTATTTGATAAATAATCAGAATAAAGCCAAATCTAAAGCCAATACATCGGGGTTTTCTGGGGTCAGTTTCCATAAATTTTCTAATAAATGGCAAGCTAAAATAGGGGTAACTGGTCAAACGGTATTCTTAGGCTTGTATGATGACAAAGAGGATGCTAAGGCTGCTTATGAGGCAGCGAAGAAGCAATATCATTTATCATAAATTCATTTTGGCTGCCTGTGGGCGGCCTTTTTTGTTTGCAAAGCGTTGGTGTAGCAGGCGGCACGATGGTCTCCAAAACCATAAGCCGGGGTTCGAATCCTCGACGCTTTGCCAATTTCAGGAAGCCCGATATGGATAAAGCGAAACGCCCTATCGGGCGCCCGACAAAATACAAGCATGAATATGCTGAACAAACTTATAAATTATGCTTGCTTGGCGCAACAGACGAAGAAATAGCTAATTTTTTCGATGTTAATGTAGCCACGATAAACCGCTGGAAAAATGATTTCCCTGAATTTTGCGAGTCCATAAAAAAAGGGAAGATTCTTGCAGATGCGAATATCGCTGAACGGTTGTATCGCCGCGCCATGGGGTACGAAGCCCCTGATGTTGATATTCGCGTAGTAGAGGGTGAGATTATCGAAACGCCATTAACTAAGTATTACCTGCCAGATACGCCTGCTGCTATTTTCTGGCTTAAAAACCGACAGCGTTCAAAATGGCGCGATAAGGTTGATAATGAAGTTTCTGGAAGTATTTCAGTTCATGCCGATGTGAAACTTTCCGATTTGTTCTTGAGCGATGAAGAATAAGCTGCACCCTAAATTCAGACCACTAATCCAAAAGCACCGATACAAGAGTTTGCGCGGCGGACGTGGTGGTATGAAATCGTGGGCGGTTGCTACTGTTTTGGTTGAGCTTGCCTGCAAAGGTCGATTTCGTATCATGTGCGCCCGTGAGCTTCAGAACAGTATCGGTGATTCCGTAATCTCTTTGCTGTCTGACACAATAGATCGTGCCAAATATACACAAGAATTTGAAGTACAACGTAACCGCATTATCCATCTATTGACTGGGTCGGAATTTCTGTTTTACGGGATTAAGAATAACCCTACCAAAATCAAATCTATCGAAGCTGTTGATATATGCTGGATTGAGGAAGCGGAGAACGTTTCCGATGAAAGCTGGAATATCCTAATTCCGACTATCCGTAAAGATGGGTCGGAGATTTGGCTTACATGGAATCCGAAGAATATCCTAGACCCTACCTATCAGCGGTTTGTAGTAAACCCGCCTGATGATATGGTTGATATTGTGGTGAATTACACGGACAACATCTATTTGCCCGAAGTTCTGCGATTAGAGGCCGAATCATGTAAAGCGCGCGACTATGACCTCTATCGCCACATCTGGCTGGGCGAGCCGGTGGCTGATAGCGAACTGGCGATTATCAAACCAAGCTGGATTGAAGCCGCCGTCAATGCACACGAGAAACTGGGCTTCTCCGCCGCAGGCCGGCGCATCCTTGGTTTTGACGTGGCCGATGAAGGCGATGATGCCAACGCCACCGTATTGCGGCACGGCTCAGTCGTAACCGATATGCAGCAATGGCGCGGCCAAGACGTGATTTATTCCGCCGACAAGGTTTACCTGTACGCCCAAGAGCAGGATATTGACCGCATCGTATACGACAACATAGGCGTGGGTGCGGGCGTGAAGGCGCAGTTTAGGCGCAAGAGCGGCAAGGTGCAGACGCTTGGCTTCAATGCCGGCGGTGCGGTGTACAAGCCTGATGCCAAATACACCGACGACAAGAAAAACCGCGACATGTTCGCCAACATCAAGGCGCAGGCGTGGTGGATGGTGCGCGACCGCTTCTATAAAACGTGGCGCGCCGTGCATCAAGGGGACAGCTACCCCGAAGACCAGCTTATCAGCCTATCAGGCAGCCTGCACGAGTTGGAATACCTGAAAGCCGAACTGAGCCGCCCGCAGGTGGACTACGACTACAACGGGCGCGTGAAGGCCGAGAGCAAGAAAGACATGAAAAAGCGCGGCATCCCCAGCCCGAACCGGGCGGATGCGCTGGTCATGGCCTTCGCCCCCGTACAAGGCGGGCTGAACATCAACCCCAAGATATTGAGCGGACTATGAGTAAGAAAAAGAACAAGCCGAACGCCAAGGCCATGCGCCGTGCGTTGCAAAGGCTACCTGAAAAGCAGCCTGCATCATACAGCTTGGATTTTCCCAGCCTGCCGGACGGCGTGAAGCCAAACGGTATAGCGATGGACAGCAGCCCCTTAGGAAACTTTGGGGCTGATTGCTTTTTCGGCACCGGCTTTATCGGTTATCCGCGCTTGGCCGAGTTGGCACAGATTTCCGAATACCGCAGCGTGAGCGAAACCACCGCTAACGAAATGACCCGCCAATGGATAGAAATCAAATCCGTGGGCGAAGAAGACAACAGCGAGGCCATCAAACAGATTGAGGAATGCTACGAACGGCTGAACGTGCGCGATGTGTTCCGCAAGGCCATTGAAACGGACGGCCTGTTCGGGCGCGGGCAGATACTGGTGCAAATCAAAGACCATGACGGCAAACTTGCCAATCCGCTACTCCTAACCGAGAAAACCATTGCCAAAGGCAGCCTGAAAGCCTTGGTGAATATTGAGCCGATGTGGACGACTCCCGCTCCGTACAACGCCATCGACCCTACCCTGCCCGACTTCTATAAGCCGAAGGCATGGTATGTGATGGCGCAGGAAATCCACGCCAGCCGACTGTTCACCCTGATTTCCCGCCCCGTGCCGGATATGCTCAAACCTGCCTACAACTTCGGCGGCGTGAGCATGACCCAGCTTATGATGCCCTATGTGGAACGCTGGTTGCGTACCGTGGATTCCGTCAGCGACCTGCTGCACAGCTTCTCTTTGTCCGGCATCAAAACCGACATGAGTGCGATATTGAGCGGCAGCGATGACGGCGACACCAACATCATGCTCCGTGCCGAACTGTACAACCGTTTGCGCGACAACCGCGGCTTAATGCTGTTGAGCAAAGACGACGAAGAGTTCTTCCAGTTCAACACCCCGCTGTCCGGTTTGGATGCGCTGCTTGCCCAATCTCAAGAGCAAATGGCCGCACCCAGCCATACGCCGCTGGTGAAGCTGCTCGGTATCACGCCCAGCGGTCTGAATGCCAGCACGGAGGGCGAAATTGCCGTTTACTACGACCACATCCGTGCCATGCAGGAAAACCTGCTGCGCGACCCGTTGGACAAGCTGCTCAAACTGGTGCAACTGCACCTGTTCGGCCAAGTGAACGACAACATCACGTTTGACTTCGCGCCTTTGCAGCAGATGAGCGAAGCCGAACTTTCCACCATCCGCAAATCCGACACCGACCGCGACGTGGCCTACATCCAAAACGGCGTGGTATCGGCGGAGGAAGTGCGCGGGCGGCTGGCAGGCGAACCGGACAGCGGCTATAACGGCATCGACGTAGAGGATGTGCCCGAAATGCCCGATGACGGCTTTTCAGACGGCCTGAATGACGGCGAAGGGGAAGAAGGCGGGGGCACCGCCGACCCAAAGCCTGAACCTGCCCAAGATGCCGAATGGGACGAAAGCAAGCATCCCCGCGCAGAGAACGGGCAGTTTGGTGGAGGGAGCGGGGAAAGGCAGACCGAAAAACCGTCAAAGGGAAAAACAGACTTGGGCAGTCTGTTCCAAACGGCAATATCCAACAGCGGCGGCAATGCCGTTTATTCGGATTTTGCCGTTATCGATGGGAAAACAGCAGGGATTGTCAAAGCTGAAACAGGTATCGATATTTCAGGTTGGAAACACAGTATCGGGAAGCCGACATACGCCATATCCTGAAAAAACATGGCAACGAAAAAACGGAAAACAGCCGTGGGCAGCGCGCCGTTACCCGACAGGATATTGAAAAGCTGCCTGAAATATTGAGCGATTTTGACGATATGCAGTACAGCGGGACAAATGAATTTGGAAACGAAACGTTTCTAGTCAAAAAACGGATAGATGATGAAATTTACTGCGCCCAAGAAGTCTGGACAGGCAGGAAAAAGATGGTTGTGAAGAGTATGTGGATTAAGAAGGCGAAGAAAAAGCCATGAAACACGCAGTGCCTGACTCTCGGCTTTCGCCTGCGTCCGCTAAACGTCCGATAACGTCCTGCGCCCCTTGTTCATGGCTTGACTCCATTGTATGCCACTAACCAGATGAAAGCAAGCCATGAAGTTATCCGCCCCGTCCGATAAAGACATCATCCTGAAGCCGATACAGCCCAACCTTGGCGTAGAGGCTGCCTACCGAAAAAGCCTGAAAAAACTGTTGCGTGAAATGCGTGCCGACGTGCAGGGCTTGCTCAAACGGCACTACCCGAAAGGTATTGCCCAAGACGGCCTGACGGACGGTTTGCAGGCTGCCTTGTCCGCCCTGTTGCGCCACTGGCTGGCACGGTTGGACAAACTCGCCCCGCAAATCGCCGAGATATTCGCCAACCAAAGCGCAAACCACACAGAGAGAGCCTTTCAGACGGCCTTGCGGGAGGCAGGCTTTACCGTCCGTTTCAGCGCCACAGCCCAGCAGCAAACCGCCTTGCAGGCCGTATTGGGCGGCAACGTCTCGCTTATCCGCTCCATCGGCCAGCAATACCTGAACCGCGTGGAAGAAAGCGTGTGGCGCAGCGTGAACGCAGGCTACGACATGGCGCAACTGACCCGCGAACTGCGCAAGGACTACGGCATCAGCGAACGCCGCGCCGCCTTTATCGCCCGCGACCAAACCAACAAGGCCAAAGCCGCAATAGAAAAGGCAAGACGGCAGGAATTGGGCATTACCGAAGCCATTTGGATGCACTCCCACGCAGGCAAAGAGCCGCGCCCAAGCCATGTTGCAGCCAACGGCAAACGTTTTGATGTGGGCAAAGGCATGTATCTGGACGGCAAATGGGTACAACCGGGAACAGAACCGAACTGCCGCTGCACCAGCCGCAGTGTGATTAAAGGATTCAACGCATAGCGAAACCCCGCAAAGCTCGCAACTTTACGGGGTTTCTACATTCAACCTTGATTGGGAAGATTGAAAGATAAATGAAGTATAACCCGAAACATCAAGTAAAGGTAGGTGGGAAGATGAATGCAACCGATGCGGGCATTGTCGGTAAGCGGCTGGCCGCAGCAGCCCTGATATTTGCCACACTCACAGGCACGGCAGCCGTCATTGCCGCCGTCGCACAATTTTTCAGGTAGCCCAAATGCACGAGATATTGATTCAAGCCCGCCGCCTGCTGGCGATGGATGCCCAATGGGATGAATCCAAGCATCCGAGGGCGGAGAACGGACAATTCGGCAGCGGCGGTTTGTCTGAAAACAATTTGGACGAAAGGGGCAAAGTAAACTTCCCCGAACTGTCGGCGGGCGAAATCGAAACCTTGGCCAAAACGCCGATTACCATTGAAAAAGATATGCCTGTCGGCGCAAGGAAAAAAGCTATCGTGCATTTTCTCCAGCAGCATCTGCAAGGTAGGTCTGTTCGTTCCTCTGATGGCAAAGCGATACAGTTCAACGCCAACGACAGCGTAGCCCACTTATCTTTTAATGGCAGGCGGAATCATTTACTGGCGCAGATTGTCCCACACATTGCAGATGTTTTTGCAACAGGCGAATTTATCGGCAGGCAAGAGCCAAACCATGAGCGTAAAGATAAAAGCATTGTCGCATTCCATATTTACAGGAAGTGGATTGAATTACAGGCCGGTTATCTGGCTTATGTAGAAGTTCATGCCGCAGAGAGGGAAACGGGAAATTTTGAGTATGCCGCTTATGCACATAAGAAGATTGATTCAAAATCAGAAAAAGGCAGCCGAAACCTCCACGCGGACGATGCTGCGAACAGCATCCGGAAACTGGAATTTGGTTCGACTGCCTTTGAGTCCAATCCTACTCCTGCCGCCGATTCGGCGCAAGAAGAATATGAACTTTTCCGCATCATGAAAATAACCGACCGAAACGGGTACGACATAACCGAAACCTATGACGAAGGCCGCCTCTCCCTCGCCCAAGACCGCTCCCTGCGCTCCTACGACCAAGACGGCAGGCTGCACGTTGAAAGCTCAAACATCAGCAAGGCCACGGTGAACCCCTACTATGGCAGCGAAATACCCAATTATCAGCAACTGGGGCTTGAGCCGAAAAAGGTTTACTACCTATTGCGCGACCCGGGAGAGCTGAAAAAAGCCGCGCCGACGTTCAACAACCTGCCTTTATTGAGCAAGCACATCCCCGTCTCCGCCGACGAACCGCAGAAAGAAGTGATTGCGGGCACGACCGGCAGCGATACCGTGTTTGAAGACGGCTACCTGAAATGTTCGCTGGCGGTATGGGATGCGGAAGCGATTGTCGGCATTGAGAGCGGCGAACAGATGGAGCTATCCAGTGCGTACCACTACACCGCCGACATGACCGCAGGCGAATTTGAAGGCCGGCATTACGACGGCGTGATGCGCGATATTGTCGGAAACCATGTAGCCCTTGTCGATGTGGGTCGGGCGGGGCGTGATGTTGTCGTAAGCGATGCAGACCCATTTCACGAAAGGAAAACCATGAAACTGAAAGCAGGCGCGAAAGCGCGTATTCAGGCAGCCGTGCAGCCTTTATTGGCGCAGGATGCCGAATTGAGCCCTGATGAACTGTTGCAGGTGATCGGCTCGCTCACCAACGAAGTGCAGACGGCTGAGGACGACGGCGAAGATTTGCCGCCCGAAAACGTCGAGAATGTCGGCACGGACGGAGACGAACCGGAGGACGGCGAAAACAACCCCGCCCCCGCCGAGCCGGAAGAACCCGCCGAAGACGAAGAGCCGGAAGCCCCCGAAGGCGGCGCACCCAA
>CAUVCE010000032.1:0-13983 GCA_963550425.1 uncultured Neisseria sp. | reverse complement strand
CAGGGTGCGGTCAATCCCGATGAATTTTATGTACACAAACCCACATTGCAGGCAGGTAAGCCGGCCATTTTGCGCAAAACCATGGGGTCCAAATTAATCAAAATGGTATTTACCGAACAGGCTCAGGCAGGTCGGTCGGTACAAGTGATCGATGTTACCAGGGAAGAGCAAAAACGTTTCTCCATCAGTAACGAAGAAATTACCGAATTGGCCAAATACGCACTGATTATCGAAGAGCATTACGGTCGGCCGATGGATATCGAGTGGGGGCGGGACGGCATAGACGGAAAACTGTACATCCTGCAGGCAAGGCCGGAAACCGTCAAATCGCAAGAAGAAAACAACCGCAGCATACGCCGTTACAATATCGGCGGCGAGAAAACAGTCCTTGCAAAAGGCCGCGCCATCGGTCAAAAAGTAGGGCAGGGCAAAGTCCGTCTGGTAAAATACGCGTCCGAGATGGATACCGTTAAAGAAGGCGACATCTTGGTTACCGACATGACCGATCCGGATTGGGAACCCGTCATGAAACGGGCGGCAGCCATCGTAACCAACCGTGGCGGCCGCACCTGCCATGCAGCCATTATCGCGCGCGAGTTGGGTATTCCCGCTGTAGTCGGCTGCGGCAATGCGTCAGAAGTCCTAAGCGAAGGGCGGGAAGTAACCGTTTCTTGCGCCGAGGGCGATACCGGCCTGATTTATGACGGTTTGCTTAATGTGGAAATAAGCGATATCGCATTGGACAATATGCCTGAATCTCCGGTAAAAATAATGATGAATGTCGGTAATCCCGAGTTGGCTTTTTCCTTCGCCAACCTTCCCAGTGAAGGCATAGGTTTGGCCAGAATGGAATTTATCATTAACCGGCAAATCGGCATCCATCCTAAAGCCCTATTGGAGTTTGACCGACAGGATGAAGAAATCAAACAGGAAATTGAAGAGCGCATTGCAGGTTATGCCTCTCCTGTCGATTTTTATGTCGATAAAATTACCGAAGGCGTTTCCACTCTGGCGGCATCTGTTTTCCCGCGCAAAGTCATTGTTCGAATGTCTGATTTCAAATCAAACGAATATGCCGGGTTGATTGGTGGCAGCCGATACGAACCGCACGAAGAAAACCCGATGTTAGGCTTTCGAGGTGCCGCACGTTATGTATCTGAAGATTTTGCCGATTGTTTCGCCTTGGAATGCCGGGCGCTGCGCCGGGTTCGCGATGAAATGGGGCTGACCAACGTAGAAATCATGATACCTTTCGTCCGCACATTACATGAAGCAGAAATGGTGATTAAAACGCTGAAAAACAATGGACTGGAAAGAGGTAAAAACGGCCTGCGCCTGATTATGATGTGTGAAGTGCCAAGTAACGCATTGCTGGCGGAGCAATTCCTGCAGTATTTTGACGGATTCTCTATCGGTTCGAACGATATGACCCAATTGACATTAGGTGTGGATAGGGATAGCGGCGGTTCGATTGCTTCCACTTTCGACGAACGCAATCCTGCCGTCAAAGTTATGTTGCATCTGGCCATTTCGGCTTGCCGCAAACACAATAAATATATCGGTATCTGCGGACAAGGTCCTTCCGACCATCCGGATTTTGCCAAATGGTTGGTTGAAGAGGGCATCAATACCATTTCTTTAAATCCGGATACAGTGATAGAAACTTGGTTATATCTGGCTAAGGAGGTAGCAAGAAAACAATAATCATATAATGTAAAACCATACGGGACACCAGACTTATGATTGGTGTCCTGTGTTATATTTATATAGTGAATTGACAAAAACTAACTGTAATCCCATCGCCTTTCCCATTTCAAGTTTAATTTACTATTTTTATACAAAATATAAAAAGAAAAATCGTAATGGAATACCTAAAAATCCTGCTGCTCACCATGCCATGATCTTCTCTTTCGACGGCCTACCTTGCCTATAACCAGCACCTGCAATGTCAAAGCAACACTGCTCCAACCACCCAGACCACCACCGAACCCCAGACGGCAGGGCGGAGACGGAAGCATGCCAGAAAAACCCCTTATCAAAACAGGAGGCAGGATTAAAACACCCGCATACCCGGCACAAGCCATTGAGGGGGAGGGATGGAGGGGACAATCATTATGGACATCTTGGTTGAGCCAAATGGCAAGGTAAATAGCATCAAGACCGTACAGAGTAGCGGGCATAGTTTACTGGATGTATCTGCCATGCACACTGCATATCAAGGATAGTACGAAACCAACGGCCGTTGGGTCAATTACAAAAACGTCAAAATCGTCTTTAGATTAGAGTAGGGCGAATCGAAAATAAGGAGCATATACTCAACTATGACGCATACGCTCATCAAATTACAATACCCTTTGTTTATACAACATAGAGTATTGATTACATGCGTAATATCGAAAAATGGCTGGACATGTACATGTACATGTACAAATCTTACGCGCGACTGCGGTCGGATTACGCGCTGGCACGGCATTGGCAGGTTGAACCCAGCCGAATCAGCCAATACCGGCGGGGGCGTTTGCGGCTGCCGCTGGCGCAATGCTTGGAGATGGCGGCGGTAATGGGGCGCGAACCGTTAGAAATCCTGATCTGCCGCGAATACCCGTATTGCCGCGAACTTGACCGGGCAACCCTGCTCAACGCGTACTTTGCGGCGGCGGAATCGGGGACTATGGCGGAGATGCAGGCCAACAGCGGCAGCGGTTGGAGGCCGAACGGTAGAAATTGGCGAAAAAGTCAAACGGATTAATGAGCAAAAGTTAGTTCGTATAATGTATATTATGTTAAATTATATTACAAGTAAAGCAGACCAGAAAAGTATCTCCTGAACTACCGGTCTGTTTCAGCTCCATTATTTATATGACGGTTGCAGTTGGATAGTTAATCCATTTTTAACAACCCATTTGCTTTCAATTTTCCAAGTATTCTGGCCATCCTCCAAACGGATATACCAATGCTTGGCATGTGGCAATGGCTTTTCCAACCGGCCTGTAAATTCGGTTTTTCCATCAGAATCGTATGAGCGGCTATTTCCCTGTGATGGCTCCAATAAGACAACTTGGTCGAAATCTTTTCTAACCGGATGCATAAACAAGAGTTTTAACGGTACGTCTTTATCCAATTTTCCGTCAATGAATGCTTTGATTGCTTGGTTATTGGGGCTGATTAATACTTGGGCATGGATTTTTCTTTCGCGTGCCGCCGTATCCCGTTTGACATCCATATTGATATGTTTGCCGTCTTTATAATAGTCATCGGTTACCAAATCCGAGCTGCCTGAAGAAGCCAGATATAAGGTGACGAAGGCCGCAATGACTACGGTAACCGGCCCCGATATGAGAAACCACAGCCAAGGTTCGCGATACCAAGGTTTTTTTTGCCTGCTCAAAATTATTCTCCAATAAAGTTTGATTTTTCAATAATGGTGCGCCCTTCCCTATCGCTTCCGATTGTATGGTAGGTAAAGGCAAATTCAATCGGATGGCTGCCCTCGTCGGCATATTCGGGAACGGTGGATACTTGGACGGGTATGGTAACGGTTTTGTTTCCGGAAATTTTTACGCCCCCTTTGGGTAGGCCGGTAAGTTCGATTTCATCAAATCCCGCTACTGTTGCCGTTACCAGTTGTTCTTGTTCGTTTGTGTTGGTAATGCGCAGGTTGTAGGTATTTTCCAGCCAGCCTTTTTTGTTTTCCCGAACCATTACCCCCCTGTCTTTCAATATGTCCACCCGCAGGGTTTCCCGGGTCATCACACCGATAACCAATGCCACGGCCGCCGCAACCAGAAAAGCACCATAACCCAATACTCTTGGCCTGATTAGTTGTTTTTTAATTTCTTTATCGGTGTATTTGTGTTCTAGTACGTTCTCTGTTGTATAACGGATTAAGCCGCGCGGATAACCCATTTTGTCCATGATTTCATCACAGGCGTCAATGCAGGCGGCACAGCCGATACATTCGTATTGCAGGCCTTCCCTGATGTCTATGCCGACTGGGCAGACTTGGACGCACATGGTGCAGTTGATGCAGTCGCCCAATTCGGTATCGTCCCGGCTGACGTTCTTTTTGCGCGCGCCTCGGGGTTCGCCGCGTTCCGCATCGTAGGATATGATCAGGGTGTCGGGGTCGAACATCGCGCTTTGGAAGCGCGCATACGGACACATGTGTTTGCATACTTGTTCGCGCATCACATGTGCCATCAGCCAGGTCATGAAGCCGTAAAATATGGCGGAAAATAAGGCGTTCCCTCCGGCGTTCATGGTGAAAACGGCCGGAACAAATTCGCGTATGGGGGTGAACCAACCGGCAAAGGATATGCCCGTCCACGCGCAAACGGCAAAGATGATGAGGTATTTGGTCAATTTGATGCGGATTTTATGGGCGTTCCAAGGCTCTTTTTCCAATTTCAGCCGCTTGTTCCTGTCCCCTTCTACAAAGTGGTCTATCCATAACATGATTTCGGTGTAAACCGTTTGGGGGCAGGCATATCCGCACCACAGCCGTCCGGCTATGGTCGTCCACCAAAAAAGGCCGAAGGCGCAGATAATCAGTAGGACGGCCAGGTAAATCAAATCGCCCATCCCCAAGGATAGGCCGAATATGTAGAAATGTCTTTCGGGTATGTCGAATAAGACGGCCTGTCTGCCGCCCCAGTTGAACCACGGCAAACCGTAGAAAACAAATTGGGTTGCCGCGACGGCCGCAATACGCCAATTTGCAAAACGCCCGACGGCTTTTTTCGGATGGACGCGTTTTGCGTCTTGTATGGGGATGACTTTGGCTTCTTTCGCCGGTCCGGGGTTTTTTGTATTTTGTTTTTCGTGTGTAGACATGGTTTTGTGTTCCTTTTTCAGGAAATTGTTTCCCTTGCGTCAGTCGGATATATGAAAACCGCAATGGTGTGTGCCGGTTTAATTTGCTGGTATGTTTGTGTTTATTATATTTCTTTTTTTCAGGCCGCAAGGTAAGAAACTCTCTATCGGCTTCATCAAGTTTTCTTTTCGGCACGGCAATGTTTTTAGCTATAAGTAAATAAGAAACCGTTATTTTTTGTCTGAAGGCAAAACAGGCCACAATCGCTGTCCTAATAATCATAATGATGGGAACACTATGAAACCGAAATTCTGGCAGATGCCCAAGCCTAATCAGGAATGTCTGTCTGCATTAAACGCCAAGACGGAAATTTTGTCCCAAAGGCTGCAAAATGTCGCCCAACGTTTCCCAAACGCGGTGCTGGCATCCAGCCTGGCCGCCGAAGATATGGTGATTACGGATCAAATTGCCCGCCTGCGCCTGCCTTTGTCTGTCATCACGCTGGATACCGGTTGCCTGAATCCGGAAACAAAGGCGTTGATCGGGCAGATGAAGTCGTTTTATCCCGATGTCCCTTTTTCCGTGTTTTATCCCGATGCCGATGAGGCTGGAAGGTTTGTGGCGGAATTCGGATCGGGCGCGATGTATGAGAGTGTCGCATTGCGCAAGCGTTGTTGCTTTATCCGCAAGATAGAACCGCTCAACCGCGCCTTGCAAAACGCCCCCGCATGGCTGACCGGCCAGCGTCGCAGCCAGTCGGTTACGCGCAGTACGCTGGCTTTGGAGGAATTCGATCAGGCGCGGCAGATTGCCAAGTTTAATCCGATTTTCGATTGGGAAGACGATGATGTTTGGACGTATGTGCAGTCTCATGACGTCCCGCTTAATGAGCTTTATGCTCAGGGTTATCCCAGCATAGGGTGCGAACCCTGCACGCGGCCGGTCAAGTTTGACGAGGATATCCGCGCCGGACGCTGGTGGTGGGAAAATAAAGACAGCAAAGAATGCGGTTTGCACAAATGAAAAAGCCGTCTGAAAACCAAACTTTCAGACGGCCGGGCATTTTTCCCCTATCGTCTCATTTGAAAAAATCACCGATACCGCTCGGCAGGCCTTGGGTAAATCTTCCCATTGTGGCGGAAGTTTTTTCCTCTGCCGCCCGATGGGCGGCATTGACGGCGGCCAAAACCAGGTCTTCCAACATTTCTTTGTCCTGCACGGCCTCTTCGACCAAATCGGGGCTGATGTCCACGCTCTTCAATTCATGGTTGCAGGTCATCACGACCCTGACCAAACCGTTTCCCGCTTCGCCGCCCACTTCGGTCAGAGCCAATTCGGCTTGTGCCTGTTTCATATTTTCCTGCATTTTTTGAGCCTGCTGCATCAATCCGCCCAGCCCTGCTTTTCCAAACATCTTCAACTCCTATGGGTTATGTTTCAACACACATGGCCGCACACGAAGCCCGGCCTGCATGTTTCCCTGATTGGGAAGGGATTACACCCCTCACAAACAAACTTGAATTTTACCGCCCACAAGGGCGGGGTTTCAACCATTAAGGAAATTTTAACCAATCAAACGGAGGCGGCCGCAAAGAAACCGGTTATCGTGTTTTATCCGCCAACACCAGCGTATTTTCCTTCCAACCTTCGGCTTCCAGTCCGCACATCAGGGCCGCACAGGTTTCATCTTCTTCCAGCAGCCTTTTTGCCAGCAGCCTGTTTTCCTCCTGCAGCCTGTCGCGCCGCATGGCTGGGGTTTCCAATATTGATTCTGGAAGCTGCGATACGGTTTCCAAAACCAAATCGGGCAAACCGTAAGCCTCTGCCAGCACACCGCGTATTTTTTCCGCATAAGCGCGGTTATCGAGAGTGCCGCCCTGTCTGCCGTTGACGGCCAGGCGCAAAACCCCTGCTGCCTCGTCATAACCCGCCCAAGCCGCCTGGTCGGCCAACATCTGTGCCGCACCCAATTTGCGCGCGAGGGATTTGATGATTTGCGGCCAGTTTTCGCCGGAAAACGCGGGCAATCCGGCATTATTCCCCTGTGGCATTTCCATTTCGATGGCGGCGGGTTTTGCCGGTATTTCCACTCCCGCCCTTTCTCCTACGGAAATTTCCTCATCACATATTTCCCTGCCCGGTGCGTCATTTTTTTTTTCGGCAGATTCGGACTTTTCATCCGTTTCCTGCCAAGGCGGAACATCCTGATCATCATCGGCAACGGGCTTGGTTTCGGGCGTTTGCGGGCATTTGCCTTCGGATTCGGTCGGCGTGTCATTTCCCACAACACTTTCCAAATCCGTCCCGACAATCACGTCATCCTGCCCGTAAGGCGCGGCGGCAAACGGCGCAAAAGCCAGCATCCGCAACAAAGTCATCATAAAACCGGCATACTCGTCCGGCGCAAACGGCAAATCCTGTTTGCCGCGCAGGGCGCACTGATAATAAAGCTGAACCTGTTCGCCGCCAAACCGGCCCGCCATCGTTTTCAATATCGGATAATCCGCATCGTCTGCCGCAATGGCGGAAGGGACAGTCTGCATCAAGGCCAGCCGCTGCAGCAGCAGGGCCAATTCGTTTAAGGCATTATCAAAACCCACCGAACGGTCGGCCATTTCCTGCGCCCTGCCCATCAAGGCCGCGCCGTCCCGTGCCGCCAGCCCTTCGAGCAGGTCATACAGATAACGCCTGTCCACCGCGCCTATCATCCGCCGTACGTCGTCCTCCCCCACCCTGCCCGAACCCAAGGCGATTGCCTGGTCCAACAGGCTGAGCGCATCGCGCATCGAACCCGCCGCCGCCCGACCCAATAGCTGCACCGCGCCGGCCTCAAACCCTATGCCCTCCTGCGTCAAAACGCGGGTTAGGTGGCCGGATACCTGTTGCGCGGTCATATTCCGCAATACAAACTGCAGGCAGCGGCTCAACACCGTTACCGGCACTTTATGCGGGTCGGTGGTGGCCAAAATAAACTTGACGTGTTCCGGCGGCTCTTCCAATGTTTTCAGCATCGCATTGAATGCGCTTTTCGACAACATATGCACTTCGTCTATGATATAGACTTTATAGCGTCCGGCCGTCGGGGCGTATTGGGCGTTTTCCAAAACCTCGCGGATGTTGTCTATGCCCGTATTGGAGGCCGCATCGATTTCAAGCAGGTCGGCAAAGCGGCCGGCATCAATCTGCGTGCAGGAAGGACATTCGCCGCAAGGTTCGCCATGCGAAGGATGTTCGCAGTTCAAACTTTTGGCCAAAATGCGGGCAATGGTCGTCTTGCCAACGCCGCGCGTTCCGGTCAGCAGGTAGGCATGATGCAGGCGGCCTTGTTCCAGCGCGTTGCGCAAGGCCCGGACAACGTGTTCTTGACCGACTAAATCTGCAAAGGTTTTGGGTCGCCATTTTCGGGCGAGGACTTGGTAAGCCATAAAGCGCCTGTTGGTTTGAGAAGCCGCCTGAAAATGAACTAAACGGCGGCAGATACGGCATTTTAGCGGAATCGGACGCGGGCCGCCTGAAAAAAATTCAGACGGCCCGTTTTTTACCGAAAACGGCCTAGAAATTGAATTTCAGCGTGGTATAGAAGGTACGCCCCGGTTCGTTATAGGTTTTGGCCTGATTGTCGCCGCCCTTAAACAGCTTTTTGTCGAACAAATTGCTTATTCCGGCACGGATACTGAACGTTTTTTTCCAATGGTAACCCGCATTCAGGCCGAAAATGCCGTAACCGCCCAAACGGTCGGCGCGGATACTGTTCCAAAGCACCTGCATATAACGTTCCGGCCTGCCCGGCGACACTTGTCGGCCGTAGAAGCTGTAATTGGCGGACACTTCCCAATTTTGGGACGGTTTGTAACTTAATGTCGAATGGATGCTGTATTTGGGGGAGATATTCAGCGGATTGCCCGTACGCTTGTTTTGACTTTTGTGCATATAGGTGAAAGTATTTTGCCAATCCAGCCTGTCCCGTATCAAAGGCAGGTTGAAATGGCCCTCCAAACCGGCAACCGTCGCACGGGCGACATTGTCCCATTTGTAGATATGGGTGGTATAGACATATTCCCTGGGGTTGCCGTATCTGCGAACCCTTCGCCAGCTCGGGTTGTCTATGGTGGCCAGGATATTTTCGTCCGCTTCGATTTTGTTGCGGTATTTGTTGTGGAAATAAGTTATTCCGAAAGCGTAGCCTTTATTGCGGAAATCGAAGCCGATTTCCTTATTGATACTGGTTTCGGGTTTCAAATTTCCATTGCCCACGGTATAACACGCGCCGACCTCGGTAATGGGCAGGCCGGCCAGAGGGCAGTTGTTCTGGCGGTTGGCCAGCACATAATTTTCGCTGGACTGGTACAGGTTGGGCGCCTTGTAGGCGCGTGCGATGCCGGCGTGCAGGGTCAGTTTGTCATTGATGGCGTGGGAGGCGTTCAAAGCCGGACTCCAGTTCGAACCCGAATTGGAATGGTGGTCGAAACGCAAAGACGGCGTAAGCGTCGTACCCTGCCCCAAGTCCATTGCGTCTTCGGCAAACAGGCCGAACTCGATTTGCGAGATTTTACCGCTGCGCGTGCCGGCGGGCAGCCACGGAATCTGTCCGAGGTTCATAAAGCCGTCAAACTTATAATTCATGGACGCGCTGTCATCCAAGGCGCTCCTGTTCCAGTCGCCGCCCACCGTCAGGCGGTGTTTCACCCCCCAATCGAAAGGAATGACCGTTTCGTTGGCCACCCGTACATTGTTTAAGATGCTGTCGGTAAAATACCGGTCGCCCGTATAGCCGCCTTCGAACGCAAAGCCCAAACCCTCGGGATAGCGGCTGTTTACCGTGCGGTCGTATTGGACGTAAGTCTTGCCCTCGCCCCAAGCCCACACGCCCTTATGGGTCAGGGCATAGGCCTGGCGGTACAGGCGGGCGGTTTCCAAACCCTTGTTGCCCAAAACCTCACTCGGTTCGCCGCCGAATTCGCTATCGCCGGTGTAGATGTTGCCTTGCCGGCTGTATGACGCGTCCAACGTCAGGTTGTGGTCGGGATTGATTTTCCAGGCCAGCCGTCCGGCAATGTCTTTGTTGCGGACGCCCTCGCGTCCAGCGGCGGAAATGCTGCCGTCCGGATTGCGGTTGATGCCGAAATCGTCCGATTTGGTTTTATTGATGTTGCCGTAGAGTTTGAAACCCAACACGTCGCGTACAATCGGGCCGCCCAAGTGGAAACCCGCGCGGCGCGTGCTGCCCCAGCTGCTGTCCTGCGGTTGCCAGATGCTGGTGTAAACACCGCCGCCGAAGCTGTCGGCAACCGGCTTGGTCCTGATATTCACCACCCCGCCCATCGCGCCGGAGCCGTAACGGTTGGCGGCCGTGCCGCGTATGACTTCCACCGATTCGATTTCTTCGGCAGGCACCCAGTTGCTGTCGCCGCGCGAATTGCGTGCACCGCCGCGACCGTAACGTTCGCCGTTGCGCGATTTGACCGGCCGGCCGTCTATGAGTATCAGGGTGTTGTCCGGCCCCATGGAACGGATGTCGATTTGCCGTTTGTTTCCGCGCTGGCCGGAACTGCTGCCAGAAGTCAGGTTCACGCCCGGCTGCTTCCTCACAATTTCGGAAATATCATTGACGACGGGCGTGCGTTCCAAGTCTTTCTCTGCAATTAACGAACGGTCAAATTGCTGCTGCGGCCGCCTTTCGGCCGTAACGCTGACCGCTTCCAGGCTGTCTGATGTTTCGACATCGTCCGCACAGGCAAATCCGGACAATAACAGCAGGCTTAATGCGGCCGGACGGAATGGGGGGTAAACATATTTTTTCCTTAAGGGTAAAGTTAATCAAATTATTTGAAAACAAATATCAATAATATTGATTTTGTGAAAATTTTTGAAATGTTAGCCCTATTTGGAAACCTATGCTAATCGGTCGTGCAGACTAATTACTTCGTACACTTTACAAATGCCGGAAAACCGATTCCGTCCGACCGGCCTTCAAATGAAAAACGTATTCAACTTTCCCTGCCCAGCAACACCAGCAAAGCCTGTTCGTCCAACACCGCCACGCCAAACCGGTTTGCCTTGTCGAGTTTGCTGCCTGCCGCATCGCCGGCCACCACATAATCCGTCTTTTTCGACACACTGCCCGACACCTTGCCCCCTGCGGCCTCTATCATCGCCTGCGCCTCATCGCGTTTCAGGGTCGGCAGCGTGCCGGTCAGCACAAAGGATTTGCCCGACAACAGGCCTCCGGCTTCATTATTATTTTCCGCACCGCCCCCCTGCATCTCATCCAAAAACACCCTCATTTGCGCCAGCAAAGCCCGATTGGCCTCCGCCTGCCGCCAATCCAGCCAGTTTTGCGGCAGGCTTTCCGCCTCCATCAGGCCGTCTACGCTGCCGCCGGCAGCCTCCCAAAGGGAAGCCGCCTTATTTTCGCTGATTTTCAAATCCGGCAGGCGGCTGATCCAGCGCGCCGGTGTGGCATAACGGGATATTGGAAGTGTAACCGGCTGTTGTTTGGGCGCTACCCCTGCCGCCAACAGTTCGTCCAACATGGCCTGTTGTTCCGCTTGGGCGAAAAAGCGGGCAATGGAATGCGCCACGACCGAACCTATATCGGGCAGGCAGACCAATACGGGTTCGGGCGCGCGGCGTACGGCTTCCAGCGTACCGAAAGCCTGCGCCAGCGTCTTGCTGGTGCGTTCGCCGGCATGTCGGATACCCAAGGCAAATAAAAAACGCGCCAAATCCGGCGTCTTGCTGGCTTCTAACGCGGCCAGGATGTTTTCTGCCCATTTTGTCGGCTGCTGCTTCTTATTATTCCGCACTTGTTCGTCCCCGTCCTTTATCTGTTGGAGCAAGGGGACGGTCAGGCGGTACAGGTCGGCGAAATGACGCACCAAATCCTGCGACACCAGCGCTTCAATCTGGCGTTCGCCCAAGCCGTCTATATCCATGGCCTTGCGCGAGGCAAAGTGAATCAGGCTCTGCGCCCTTTGCGCCCGACACAGCATCCCGCCGCTGCAGCGTGCCACGGCCTCGCCTTCTTCCCTTTCGATGGCGCTGCCGCAAATGGGGCATTCGGCAGGCAGCGTATAGGCCGGATACGGCGGTACCGGCCGCCGTTCCATCACCACCCTGACGACTTCGGGTATCACGTCGCCAGCGCGCCGAACCACCACGGTATCCCCCGCCCTGATATCCTTGCGGGTGATTTCGTCCTGGTTGTGCAAGGTGGCGTTGGTAACGGTAACGCCGCCGACAAAGACGGGTTGCAGCCGAGCAACGGGCGTAACCGCGCCGGTGCGCCCGATCTGCACGTCTATCGCTTCAACGGTGGTTAAGGCTTCTTCGGCGGGGAATTTGTGTGCGACCGCCCAACGCGGCGCGCGCGAAATAAAGCCCAATGTCCGTTGCTGCGCCAGGCTGTTTACCTTGACCACCATGCCGTCTATTTCAAACGGCAGCGAAGGCCTCTTTTGCCACATATCTTCGTAAAACGCCAACACTTCGCCTATGTGGCCGAAAAGGCCGTAGCAGCCTTCGGGCAGGCCGAAACCCAGGCTGTTCAGATAGGATAGTTCCTGCCGGTGTGTTTCGGATACCGCCCCACCATCCTGTCGGGCAATGCCGTAGGCGAAGAAGTGCAGTTTGCGTTGGGCGGCAATTTTAGAGTCGAGCTGGCGCAGGCTGCCGGCTGCCGCATTGCGGGGGTTGGCAAAGGTTTTTTGGCCGTTTTCCCCTTGTTTCCGGTTTAAGGCGGCAAAATCTTTTTTCAGCATCAGCATTTCGCCACGCACTTCGATAAGGTCCGGTACGTCGCCGTGCAGCTTTAGGGGAAGGTTGGCGGCGGTTTCGGCGTTTTGGGTAACGTCTTCACCCGTTTCGCCGTCGCCTCGCGTGGCCGCCCGCACCAAGATGCCGTCCCGATACAGCAGGCTGACGGCCAAGCCGTCGAATTTCGGCTCTACCAGGTAGTCGGCCTGCGCGCCGCCCAGCCCCGCCCGCACACGCCCGTCAAAGGCCAGCATTTCGGCATGGTCGAATGCGCCGTTTCCGTCTTGCGGCGAAAAGGCGTTGGTCAGGGACAGCATCGGTATTTCGTGCCGGACGATTTCGAATCCTGCCGATACCGCGCCGCCTACGCGCCGGGTGGGGCTTTCGGGCAGGCGCAACCCGGGATGCGCCGCTTCCAGCACCTCCAATTCGCGAAACAGGCGGTCGTATTCGGCATCCGGTACGCTGGGGTTGTCCAGGGTGTGGTACTCGTAGGCGTAACGGTTGAGTTGTTCGGTCAATAAGGATATTTGTTCGGCTGGCGTCTTCATGATCGGTGTTTGATGTTCGCTGTAAGGAAACGGGATTTTAACACGGAGGGATGATGAAAACAGGCCGCCTGAAAAGCCTGCAGCCATTCAGACGGCCTGTTTTTCCCACCGCATTTAAGAAAACAGCCTTTGAGCCAGTTCCCCGCCGGGTTCGATGCCGACCTTGCGCATTTCGCTTTGGCGGTCGGCAATATAACTGCCTGCGCCTTTGAGCCACTCCACCGACAACTCGTCTCCGCGTTCATTGACCAAATCCAAAGCCAACTCATCGGACAGGCGCACGGCCGCCCCCATAAACTTCTCAAACTCGTCGCGGTTTTTGGTATAGGTGTGCGGGATATCGAACGACAGGCGTATGCCCCGATACTCGTTATCGGCCATGGTGTCGTTATCGAACGGGCTGCCGTCAAAGGCCTCTACCGCAAAAATCATCAATCCGTCATCGTACAATTGGAAAACGCCCTTCTCATTCAAACGGAAGCCCTCCTGTTCCAAGACGGCCTTCAAATCGGCGCCGGCCACCGGTTTTGCCTTCGGAACCAGATAAAGGGTGATAATCTGATCGACACGTTCGCACAACCTGTCCAACGGGCGGGCGTTTTCCAAAAAGGCGGGGATATCGGTCAGCAGGATTTCGCCGTCCATCAGCTTGGCAAACCCCTCCGCCTGCCTGCCGAACGCCAACAACTCTTCTTCGGAAGCCAGCCCGTTGCGGGAAATGGCCTGCAGGCCGATGATAAATCCCTTATAAAGCACATCGGGCAGGGGTTCTGCCAACTGCCACATACCGTTCTCGGTAAAACCGCAGACGCGGAAGCGGTGCAGGGAGGAGAAACGAGGCAGGCTGTCCAACTCTTTTGGCTT
>CAUVCE010000031.1:0-14001 GCA_963550425.1 uncultured Neisseria sp. | reverse complement strand
CGCCTGAAACAAGGCCTGAGCAAATCGCGCGACAAAATGGCCAAATCGCTGGCCGGCGTCTTCGGCGGCGGCAAAATCGACGAAGACCTGTACGAAGAACTCGAAACCGTGCTGCTCACCAGCGACATGGGCATCGAAGCCACCGAACACCTGATGGACGAAGTCCGCCGCCGCGTTTCCCTGAAAGGCCTTTCAGACGGCCGCGAACTGCGCCAGGCACTGAAAGAAGCCGTTTACGACCTGCTCGCCCCGCTGGAAAAACCGCTGGAAATCCCCGACAACGGCCAACCCTTCGTCATCATGATGGCGGGCATCAACGGCGCGGGCAAAACTACCTCCATCGGCAAACTGGCCAAATACTTCCAGTCGCAGGGCAAATCCGTGATACTCGCGGCAGGCGACACCTTCCGCGCCGCCGCGCGCGAACAGCTCCAAGAATGGGGCGAACGCAACGGTGTAACCGTCATCTCCCAAGCCAAAGGCGATTCCGCTGCCGTCTGCTTCGATGCCGTCGAAGCGGCCAAAGCGCGCAAAATCGACATCGTGCTGGCCGACACCGCCGGTCGCCTGCCCACCCAGCTCCACCTGATGGAAGAAATCAAAAAAGTGAAGCGCGTACTGCAAAAATCCATGCCCGACGCGCCGCACGAAATCATCGTCGTCCTCGATGCCAACATCGGCCAAAACGCGGTCAATCAGGTTGCCGCCTTCGACGACGCGTTGGGCGTAACCGGCCTCATCGTCACCAAACTCGACGGCACGGCCAAAGGCGGCGTATTGGCCGCACTCGCCTCCAGCCGGCCGATACCCGTGCGTTATATCGGCGTAGGCGAAAAAATCGACGACCTGCGCCCGTTTCACGCGCGCGCCTTCGTCGATGCCCTATTGAATGACGATGAGGAATAATGGGGCGATGCAGAAAATCAGCGCAAAGGGGGCATAGGTTTTTTGCCGCTTTGCCTGCCTTCCTATATTGTTCCGAATATATGGCGGGCCAAATCCAACCCGCTATGTTTCAGGCCGCCAAACCCTTATGGAATCCATCATCGAATTACGCCATTTGCGCACCTTGCTGGCTTTGGAGGAAACGGGCAGCGTTTCCCTGGCCGCCCAGCGGGTATTTTTGACCCAGTCGGCCTTGTCCCACCAAATCCGCATTTTGGAAAATCATTACGGCACACCGCTGTTTGAGCGCAAATCCTCCCCCCTGCGCTTCACGCCGGCCGGCGAGCGGCTGTTGGCCTTGGCGCGCAAGCTGTTACCCCTAGTGGCAGCGGCCGAACGCGACATGGCGCAGATTATCGAAGGGGAGGCGGGCGAATTGCGGCTGGCGGTGGAATGCCACACCTGCTTTGACTGGCTGATGCCCGCCATGGGCGAGTTCCGTCCTTTATGGCCCAAGGTCGAACTTGATATCGTGTCGGGTTTTCAGGCCGACCCTGTCGCGCTGTTAATCAGCCACCGCGCCGATTTGGCCATTGTTTCCGAAGCCGCGCCTCAGGCCGGCATCGCCTACCGGCCGTTGTTTGCCTACGGTATGGTCGGCATTTGCGCGCCTGACCACCCGTTGGCGGAAAAGGAAGTTTGGCAGGCGCGGGATTTTGCCGCCGAAACGCTGATTACCTACCCCGTGCCGGACGATATGTTGGATTTGCCGCGTAAAATCCTGCTGCCCAACAATATCAACCCGCCGCGCCGGCACAGCGAGCTGACCATAGCCATCGTGCAGCTGGTGGCCAGCCGGCGCGGTATCGCCGCCCTGCCCGAATGGACGGTGCTGCCGTATCTGGAAAAAGGCTATGTCGTGTCGCGCCGCATTACGCCCGACGGCCTGCGCAGCGAGCTGTATGCCGCCCTGCGCGAAGAAGATGCGGGGCGGGGCTATTTGGAAGATTTCTGCCAAATTGTGCGCGAACAGGGTTTCGCCACCCTGCCCGGCTTGAGTGTTTTAAAATACGGCGAAGAAAAATAGCTTTTTTTGCGGCAAACCGATGCCCGCCTTTACCCAAATATTCCCACTTTGACAAATAAGGCCCTCCCTATGGATAAATTGAAAATTACCGCCAACGGCCCGTTACACGGCGAAATCGTTGTATCGGGCGCAAAAAACGCCGCACTGCCGCTGATGTGTGCCGGTTTGCTGACCGCCGATACCCTGAAGCTGAAAAATGTCCCGATGCTGGCCGATATAAAAACCACGCAAAAGCTGCTCCAAGGTATGGGCGCGCGCGTATTGACCGACAATGTTCATGAGTTCGAAATCAACGGCGGAACGGTAAATAATACTTGCGCGCCTTATGAGTTGGTCAAAACCATGCGTGCTTCAATATTGGTGCTGGGCCCCACGCTGGCGCGCTTCGGCAAGGCGGAAGTCAGCCTGCCCGGCGGCTGTGCCATCGGCTCGCGCCCGGTAGACCAACATTTGAAGGGCTTGGAAGCCATGGGCGCAAATATCGTTATCGAACACGGTTATGTGCGGGCGACAGGCCGCCTGAAGGGTGCGCGTGTGGTGATGGATGTCGTTACGGTGGGCGGTACGGAAAATCTGTTAATGGCCGCCACGTTGGCCGAAGGGACGACTGTTTTGGAAAACTGCGCCATCGAGCCGGAAATTGTGGATTTGGCCGAGTGCCTGGTCAAGATGGGGGCGAAAATCGGCGGCATCGGCACGCCGACCCTGACCATCGAGGGCGTGGGCAGGCTGCACGGCTGCGAACACAGCGTTGTGCCCGACCGCATAGAGGCCGGCACTTTCCTATGCGCCGTCGCCATGACCGGCGGCAGGGTGGTGCTGCGCAACGCCGCACCTCGTACCATGCAGTCGGTATTGGAGAAGTTGTCGGAGGCGGGCGCGCTGATTGAGGCGGGCAGCGACTGGATTGCGATTGAGATGCGGCAAAGGCCGAAGGCGGTAGACATCCGCACGGTGGTTCACCCCGGCTTCCCCACCGATATGCAGGCGCAGTTTATGGCCTTGAATGCGGTGGCCGAAGGCTCTTCGCGCGTGGTGGAAACGATTTTTGAAAACCGCTTTATGCATGTCCCCGAACTCAACCGCATGGGGGCGGATATCGCCGTCGAGGGCAATACCGCCTTTGTTACCGGTGTGGAAAAGTTGTCCGGCGCAACCGTAATGGCCACCGACCTGCGCGCTTCGGCGTGTCTGGTGATTGCCGGATTGGCAGCCGGCGGCGAAACGGTGGTCGAACGGATCTATCATTTGGACAGGGGTTATGAAAATATCGAGAAGAAACTCGGCAGTGTCGGCGCGAAAATCGAACGGGTGGCTTAGGGCCTGCCGTTTGTCGTTTTGCCGATGTTTCGGATTTGCCGCAAAGGGAGGATTTTATGGCCGTTTTTAAAGTTGTCGAAGGCGATATCACGCAATTGGATACCGATGCGGTTGTCAATGCCGCCAATTCGTCCCTGTTGGGCGGCGGCGGCGTGGACGGGGCAATCCACCGTGCGGCGGGCGGGAAACTGTTGGAAGAATGCCGCACGCTGAACGGCTGTAAAACCGGCGAGGCCAAAATTACCCGCGGCTACCTCCTGCCCGCCCGCTTCGTCATCCATACGGTCGGGCCCGTCTGGCACGGCGGAGGCAGTCGGGAAGCCGGGTTGTTGGCCGACGCCTATACCAATTCGATGCTGTTGGCGCAGCAGTACGGCATCCGCAGCATCGCCTTCCCCTGCATCAGTACGGGCGTATACCGTTTCCCACCCGATAAGGCCGCCCGCATCGCCCTCGACAGCCTGATTGCCGTCATGCCGCAATGCCCGGTCGTGGAAACCGTCGTCTTCTGCTGTTTCAACAGCAATGATGCCGAACGATACCGCCAATTGCTGGCGGAAAAGGAAAAAGCCGTCTGAAAACCGCAAAAAACAGCTTTCAAACGGCTTTTTTACCTTAATCGGCAGATTTCAGAAGGCCTTACCAATAACCCAAAGCCTTCCACCATATTCCGCCGACGACCACAAACACCAGCAGGTTTACCACACTCATCACAAAGCCCGCCTTCCACCATTCGCCCAGCGTCGCGTAACCCGAACCGAAAATAACGGGCGCGGTGCCGGTGGCGTAGTGGGTCAGCGTCATCATCAGGCTGGATGCGGCGGCCATCATCAGGCCGAAGGCCATCGGCGGCGCGCCCAAAAACAGCCCTGCCGCATAAAACGCGCCGAGCATCGCCGTGATGTGGGCGGTGGTGCTGGCGAACATATAGTGCGCGTACATATAAATCAGCAGCAGCAAGGCCGACGCGCCGGCCCAGCCCATGCCGGTATTTTTAATGCCGTTGCCCAGCATATCCGAAAACCAGCCGATCAAGCCGAGCTTGTTCAAGAAAAAAGCCATCATCACCAGCGCGGAGAACCATACCACCGTGTCCCACGCGCTTTTTTCCTTCAATACGTCATCCCAAGTCAGCACGCCCGACAAAAGCAGCAGCGACAGGCCGATAAAGGCGGTAGCGGTAGGGTGGACGGTAAAGGCTTTGCCGAAAATCATGGCCGGAATGCCCGCCCACAAAACCAGCAATACGGCAAAAATCGCCAACATAATCTTATCGCCCCCTGCTCCTGCAAACGCTCCTTGGCAAACTGTGCCGCGTTGGGGGTTTCCTTGATTTCGGGCGGATAAACGAAATACAGCACCAGCGGCATCAGGAACATCGCTACCAAACCCGGCAGCAGCATCGCCAAAGCCCAAGTGCCCCAGCTCAAATGAATCTTGCTGTCGGTGGCTTTGGCAATCAAATCGACCACCAGCGGATTGGGTGCGGTGGCGGTGATGAACATCGCCGAAGTAATCGGATTGCTGTGGTAGTTCACCAAAGCCAGATAGCGGCCGATTCGACCCTGCGTTCCTTTTTCGGGGTCGGAATCATAGCTGGACGAAATCGCCTTCATCACGGGGTGGACGATGCCGCCGCCGCGCGCGGTGTTGCTGGGCGTTACCGGCGCGAGAATCAGCTCCGACAAGGCCAGGCTGTAGCCGATGCCCAGCGTTTTCTTGCCGAACAGCGAAATAAAATAATAGCCGATGCGCGCGCCCAGGCCGGTTTTCAAAATCCCGCGCGAAATCATAATCGAAATACCGATTAACCAAATCAGCGGGTCGGCAAACGAACTCAAAGCATCCTTAACCGCCATTTCCGCCGGCTTGGCCACCGCCTTGCCGTCCGCGCCTAATTCCGGCACCGTTACCTGCATGACCGCCACCAGCATCACGGCGATAACCGACAATGCCCCGATCGGCATCGCCTTGCCGATAATCGCCGCAATCACGCCGACAAACATCGCCAACAAATGCCAGGCCTGCGGCGTTACGCCGTCAGGAACGGGGATGACGAACCAAATCAATAATGCCAAGCCCAGCGCAATTGCGGAAGGGATGGGTTTGAAACCCAAATCATCCATCTTCATAAAATCTTCCTTTTCAATAGTTTCAACACGCATGACTTCAATTAAGGCACGGCCTATGTGTCGGCCTGACCGGGAGGGGGATATGCCCTCCGCCCAAACAAACCCCGCACACATTAAGAAAATGATGATTTCGTAAACTCCCTTTAAACTATACACCCGCCCATCCACTATGTCATCATCCCGAAATCATATCTTGACGGCCGGCGGAAAAAGCAAGGCGCAAATTGGCGGCAGGCAGACAATCCGATATAATGGCGGCTTCCCTTGAGGGAGTAGCCATCCGGCTTGGCCGGAGTCCGCATCAACATCATTGCCTTCGGGCATGGTGCGGGCATCTTCTCCAAACGAAGGCAGGCGAGACTTAAGGCACACCGGTTGTTCCGTGCGGGCAGCCGGTGTGCCTTGTTTGTCCCGCACGGTTTGGAGTTTTATTCATGGAAGCATTATTTTCCTCCACATTCAGCGTCTTCATAGCCGAAATCGGCGACAAAACCCAACTGCTTACCCTGTTTTTAGCAGCACGCTTTGCACAAAAAAACGCCATTATTGCCGGCATTTTTGCCGCCACCCTGCTCAACCACGCCGTATCCGCATGGCTGGGCGTATGGCTGGCGGGCTATGTTTCACATGAAACAATCAAATGGCTGGTAGGCGGCAGCTTTATCGCCGTCGGCCTTTGGTTGCTGATACCCGATAAAGATGAAGGCGGTGAAAATGCCCGTTATCTGAAATACGGTGCATTCGCCGCCACGCTAGCATTGTTTTTCCTGGCCGAAATCGGCGATAAGACACAAGTCGCCACCGTGTTGCTGGCCGCAAAATATCAGGATTTGGCCGTTGTGCTTATCGGCAGCGTGTTGGGGCTGATGCTGGCCAACGTGCCTGTTACCTATTTGGGCGCGGAAATCGTCAGGAAGATACCCGCAACCGCCGTCCGCCGCAACGCATGCCTGTTGTTTTACATACTGGGCGCATTGACCTGTCTGGGCGGGAGCCTTTCCGTTTGACAATAGGGTAAAACAGGCGGCGCAACGCCGATTGACGCGGCAGTGCGAAAGCCCCAGCCTTTGCCGGGCCGCCCGCCCTGTTTGCCGAATACCGCATTCGAAATGCCTGCCGGACAATTTCAGATACCGGCCTTTTTCAAAAACAAACGGCAGCCCCAAAAAGGTTTTACCCGAATTGACGGCAGTTTGCACCGGCTTGGCGATATAATGTTGTTTTATGCCCCTTTTGCCCAAACCCATGTTACGACTGTCCAGCCTATTGTTTTTGGCCGCACCAGCCCTTCCCGCACAGGCCGCCACCTACATTTGCAAAGTGGACGGTAAAGCCGCCTATTCCACCATAAAGGTCAATTCCAGTTGCAAAGAATCGCAAATGGACGGTATCAGCGACAAAATGCCCGACCCGCCGGCCGAACAAGCCGCATCCCAAACCAACGGCTACGACGTCATCAGCGAAATTTGGGAAAGGGAAATCTACGGCTCTTATGACGATATAAAAATCCTGCCGAGCGCCGCCGAAAGCGTAACCAACAGCGCCGCGCCGCCCAAACTGGAAATCAGACTGCGAAACCAACCGGCCGCCGCTTCCGGCCGCCCCGAAAAACCTGCGCCGATACGCACCGCCGCGCCATTGTATGTGCCGCCGGCCAAACCAAGGCTTACCCGCACACAAATACTGCAAAAGGAAATCAGCAATGAGCGCGCCGCCCTCGTCCGCACCAAGGCACAACTGGAAACCGCCAGGAAAAAAGGAGGCAGCATCATCGAACTGCTGCAAGCCGTGCGCGACAGGGAAGCAAATATACGCGCCATCGAACGGGAAATAGGCCGTTAATCATGATGTAAAAAAGCGAGGCCGCCTGAAACACAAACCACACATTCAGACGGCCTTGCATCTGATCTGTCCTCTGACTCAAAAAATTTCAATACACAAGACTGCACATAAAACACATCTTTATGTATAGTGAGTGGGATTACCCCTCCAAACAAATCCTATACCTCTGCCATAGAACAGATAAATTCAACCATTAAGGAAAACTTTATGAAGCGGGACTTTACAACCGTCAAACGCATCGTCATCAAAGTTGGCACAAGCTCGCTGATACAGCCCGACAAAACCATCAATCTGGAAAGGATAGACCAACTGGCTTTCGTCATTTCATCCTTATCAAACAAAGGCTTGGATGTTATCTTAGTATCGTCGGGCGCCATGGGGTTCGGCTTAAACGTATTGGGATTGCCCGAGCGGCCTGCCGAAATCGCCCGCCAACAAGCCGTATCCAGCGTGGGGCAGGTTGCGATGATGAGCCTGTATGCCCAAATATTCGGCCATTACCAAAACAAAGTATCGCAAATCCTACTGACGCGGGACGTAGTGGAATTTCCGGAAAGCCTGCACAACGTCAGCAACGCCTTTGAAAACCTTTTGGCCATGAAAATCATCCCCATCGTAAACGAAAACGATGCCGTCAGCGTTGATGAAATGGCGCACATCACCAAATTTGGCGACAACGACTGCCTGTCGGCCATCGTTGCGGGTATCGTCCGTGCCGATTTATTACTGATGTTGTCGGACGTGGACGGCCTGTTCGACAAAAACCCGGCCGAGCACGCCGATGCGAAGCTCCGCAGTCGCGTAACACAAATCGATGACGCAACCATACGGGCCGCCGGCGGTTCGGGCAGCCGCTTCGGTACGGGCGGCATGGCCAGCAAAATAAAAAGCGCGCAAATCGTCTTCGACAACGCAGGCCAGATGGTACTGATGAACAGCCGCAACCCGCGCGATATCCTGCGCGTTTTGGCCGGCGAAGAAATAGGCACTTGGTTTTCAAAAGAAAAAACAACATAAAAAGGAAATAAGGTTGGTTTTAACGAACAAAGCGCGGCCGAATAAACCGCATTCCTACGCCTCAAAGGGCGCAGCTTCAACCGCGAAGGAGATTTTTATGAACGAACAGACCCCGCAACAATACATCGCCCGATTGGGCGAAAAGGCAAGACACGCGGCCAAAAGCCTGCCGCAACTGGGTTCGGCACAAAAAAGACACATCCTGAAAACAGTGGCGGAACACTTGGTATCGCAAACAGACGCCATCTTGGCGGCCAACCGGCGCGATTTGGCCAACGCGCGGGAAAACGGCATCTCCGGCGTAATGACGGACAGACTGATGCTGGACGAAAAACGCATACGAGACATGGCGCAGGGCATGGGGCAAGTGGCGGATTTGGCCGACCCCATCGGGCAGGTGCTGCACGGCCATACCAATCCGGACGGCTTAGAAATCATCCAAAAACGCGTGCCGCTGGGCGTGGTGGCGATGATTTTCGAGAGCCGTCCCAATGTTTCGGCAGATGCGTTCAGCCTGGCCTTCAAAACCGGAAATGCCATCATCCTGCGCGGAGGCCGCGATGCGCTAAATACCAACATGGCATTGGTACAAGCCATACGCACCGTATTGAGACAGGCCCGAATTGACGAAAACGCCGTCCAACTGGTGGAAAATACCGGCCGCGATATAGCCGAAGCACTCATGCAGGCTACCGGATTTATCGATGTGCTGATACCGCGCGGCGGGGCAAAACTGATTCAGACGGTCAAAGAAAAAGCCAGAGTGCCCGTTATCGAAACAGGTGTAGGCAACGTGCATATTTATGTGGATGAAAAAGCCGATCTCGATATGGCGGTGCGGATAGTGGCCAATGCCAAGACACAGCGTCCCAGCGTATGCAACGCGGCTGAAAGCCTGGTGGTGCACGGCAAAATAGCCTCCCGTTTCCTACCCATGCTGGAACAGGCCATAGGTAAAGCACATACAGTGGAATTCCGTGCCGACGAACGCGCCCTCCCCCTGTTGAAGAATGCCGTCCCCGCCAAACCGGAAGACCATGCGGCCGAATTTTTGGATTATATTTTGTCGGTTAAAACCGTAGACGGCGCACAGGAAGCCATCGATTGGATCAATGCCCATACCAGCCACCATTCCGAAGCCGTCATTACCCAGGATATCTCCTGCGCCCGCCGTTTTCAGGAACAGGTGGATGCCGCCGTTGTCTATGTAAACGCATCCACCCGCTTTACCGACGGCTTCGTATTCGGACTTGGCGCGGAAATCGGCATTTCCACGCAAAAAATGCACGCGCGCGGCCCCATGGGTTTGGAAGCACTGACCAGCACGAAATTCTTCGTTTCGGGCAACGGGCAAATCCGCGAATAGAAATAGAAAATGCAATATGTTGCACCGCCATAAATATATGCGGTACGGCATATTGCATTTCTCGGGTATTTGATGACTGCCTTTATCGTTTGGCAAAGCCTTGTTTGCGCAGATAATCAAGCATAAAGGGACGGACAGGGCGGCACAGGGCGTTTCGCACTTGTTGCGCCCAATCCAAATCTTTGCCGCTTCGTTCGCGGTAGTATGTTTTGACCGTCTCGTTATAATCATCCAATACGGTTTTGTCTGCCTGACGGTAGCGGTTTTCCGACACCAGCGTATCCAACGGCAGGCGCGGGCGTTGCAGCGGCTCTTGGTCGGGGTGTCCCAAACACACGCCAAACAACGGCACCATATGTCCGGGTAAGCCTAGCAGGTCGCCGACACGGGCAATATCGTTGCGTATGCTGCCGATATACACCGCCCCCAAGCCCATTGATTCGGCCGCCAATACCATGCTCTGCGCCATGATTCCGGCATCGATTGCGCCAATCAGCAGGACTTCCGTCCAATCGGTTTGGACGGCATCATCCAGTGCGTGATGACGGGCGGCATCGATACAGAAAACCAGAAATTCGGCGCAATGTTCGACATAGGCATGTCCCGCCCCGCCCTCGGCCGCGCAAACCGCACGCAGCTCCTTGCGGATGGCGGCATCGGTTACGCGGATAATGCTGTTATTTTGCAAATAACTGGATGTAGACGATGCGCGGCCGGCTTCCAAAATGGCAGACAACATTTCCGCCGATACGGGCTCGGTTGTGAAGCGGCGGATGGAACGGTGTGCCAGCGCGGTTTTCAATACGGGTTGGCTGTTCAAATTCATCAAATTCTCCTTAGCAGTTAAAATTTCGCCCCTTATTTTTAGGAAGGCGGGATTTGGGTAAGCTTTAGCCTTTTCCCAATTAAAACAGAATACCGACTTTAACAGTATTCTTCTTTTTCAGAAAGGAAATGCCGCTTAAAAAAATGTTTCGGACAAATTCAGACGGTTTTGTCTGTCTGTCACAACGGCAATAGGCTATATTTATTAACCCGCCGTATTAATAATTAAGGAAATTCTGATGGGAAAAACAATCGTCCTGCTGACCGTATTGGCCTCCATTCCTGCGGCCGCATTGGACTTGGGCGGCATCCGCGATGACGAGGTGGCCGTTTATGTACAGGACTTACAGACCGGACGGGTAGTGGCCGAACACCGTGCCGACCTGCCGGTTAATCCGGCTTCCACAATGAAACTTGTTACCGCCTTCGCCGCATTGCGCGCGTTGGGCGGCGATTTCCGCTGGCTGACCGAATTCAAATCCACCGCGAGGCTGCGCCCCGACGGGCTGTTGGAGGGCAACCTGTATTGGGTGGGCAGCGGCGACCCGGTTTTCGACCAGCATGACTTATTGGAAATGCAGGCGCAACTGCGCGATAACGGTGTGAAACATATAGGCGGCAAACTGACTTTCGACAGGGGGATTTGGCACCATACCGGTACGGCAGCCGACTTTGCCGATGATGCCGACCGGGCATTTGCCACCGCCCCCGACCCGCAGATGCTGGCCTACAAGGTTGTTTGGCTGACCCCCGAATATGATGCCGCCACCGGCAAACTCAATGTGAAAACCAGCCCCCCGCTGCCCGATATACCCCTGCAGAATCTGGCGGTATTCGGACGCTCATCCGCACCCTGCCCCAAACCGCAAAAATTCATGTGGGGGAAATACCGAGACGGCATATTGACTGTGCACGGCAAAGTACCGCCCAGTTGCGCGGGAAAAGCCGTATATGTCAATATGCTGGAAATGCGCGACTTCTCACGCCTGAGCTTCATTAACCAATGGCGGGGCGGCGGCGGGACGATTTCAGACGGCTTGGCGATAGGAGGCACTCCTCCGCAAGCCAGAACACTGGCCAGAATATATTCCAAGCCCCTGCGCGACATATTGGCCGACATGAACAAACATTCCAACAACCTGATTGCCCGCACCGTATTCCTCACATTGGGCGAACGTGCCTCTCCAGGCAATGCCGGCGACCAAAATCCGGCGGCGGCCGTGCAAAGCCAGCTTCAGGCGGCGGGAATAAACACCGCGCCTTTGGTACTGGAAAACGGTTCGGGGCTGTCGCGGCGGGAAAGGGTATCCGCCCGCATGTTGGGCAATATGTTGCAAAAAGCCTACCACAGCCGGTTTCGGGCGGCTTTTATCGACACCCTTCCGATTGCAGGGACGGACGGCACACTGAAAAACCGCTTCAAAGCCATAGGTGCGCCTTTGCGGCTGAAAACCGGCACACTGAAAAACGTACGCGCATTGGCCGGCTATTATCTGGGCAGCAACGGCCGTCCTCCGATGGCCATAGTCGTCATCATCAACAGCGGGCGTTCCGACAAACTTTTGAGAGAAATGGACAGGTTGGTCGAACGGCTGATAAACCCACCGCTTCCTGCAGACAAACTGTCCGACAGCATAAAACGATAAGCGCGAAAAAACCGCCCGAAGCACCTGTTCAGACGGTTTCCGACATCCCGGCCTACCTACTTTCCCGCTTGGCCAAAGCCAACATCTCCAGCATTTCCTCAGTGGTTTCCCAACCGATACAGGCATCGGTAATACTTTGGCCATAGACAAGCGGTTCGTCCTGCCGGCCGGCGACCAAATGGCTTTCCACCATCACGCCCATAATATTGCCTTCCCCGTTGCGGATTTGTCCGGCCACATCCTCGGCCACCTCCATCTGGCGGGTATAATCCTTGCGGCTGTTTGCGTGGCTGCAGTCCACCATCAAACGCGTACTGACACCTGCCTTTTCCAACTGCGCCACCGAATCCTTAACATGTTCCGTACTGTAATTCGGCTCTTTGCCGCCGCGCAAAATCACATGGCAGTCGGGATTGCCCGCCGTGTGGATAATGGCCGAATGTCCGGACTTGGTTACGGATAAAAAATGGTGCGGATGGGAAGCCGCGCCGATGGCGTCGATGGCGATTTTCAAATTGCCGTCCGTACCGTTCTTAAAACCCACCGGGCAGGAAAGGCCGCTGGCCAACTCGCGGTGCACCTGGCTCTCCGTGGTGCGCGCCCCGATTGCCCCCCATGAAATCAAATCGGCATAATACTGCGGCGTAATCATATCCAAAAACTCGGTAGACGCCGGCATCCCCATATTATTCAATTCCAATAATAATTTGCGCGCCTGACGCAGGCCGAAATTGATATCGAAGGTGCCGTTGAGATAAGGGTCGTTAATCAATCCCTTCCAACCGACCGTGGTGCGCGGCTTCTCAAAATAAACCCGCATCACAATCAGCAATTCCCGTTCATATTTCTTACGCAACGGCAGCAAACGGCCGGCATATTCCAAAGCCGCCTTTGTGTCATGTATCGAACAAGGCCCGATAACCACCAACAGGCGTTTGTCACGGCCGTGTATCAAATCGGCAATGCCGCTTCGGGCAGATTCCACCAAATCGGCGGCTTGGGACGAAATCGGCAGTTCGTACAGATGCGCAATCGGCGGCAGTAATTCGTCCACTGCATGAATGCGGACATCATCGGTTTTATTCAGACGGTTCATCGGTGTTCCTTATTTGTCATATGGGTTGAAACGATTATAGCCAATCGAAATTAAAAAAACACCTGCTTGGAATACGGCATCCCGCCATCGGCTTCGACCTAAATGGTTGGGAAAACAAAGTTTTCAAAAGGCAAAAACTTTTTTATGCAAAATGCGGACACACACTTCCCTGCCCCATTGAGGCATTTCTATATAATTAATTATTATGCCTTGGTGGCGGGGCGGCAGTTTCGTCCATTTTCCGAATCTTCTCCGCATTATCGCGTTATTTCACCAAAAAAGCCGTCTGAAATCTCGGACGGCCTTTTCATTTTACGAAGAACGAATCCGTTTCAACACTTCTTCTTTGCCGATCAATGCCAACACGGCATCGACGCTGGGTGTTTTCGCCGTGCCGCAGACGGCGAGGCGCAGGGGCATGCCGAGTTTGCCCATTTTGATGCCTTCTTCGTCGCAGAAAGGTTTGAACAGGTCGTGGATGGCTTCGGCGTTCCAGTCTTCCAGCCCTTCGAGGCGTTCGGCGAAGCGCAGCATACGGGCGGCGGCTTCGTCGTCCCAATGTTTCTGCATATCCGCTTCGGCAGGCGTTTGTTTGACGTAGAAGTAGAGGCACTCGTCGGCGAGGGTGTTCAGGTCTTGGGCGCGGTCTTTGACTAGTGCCAATACGTCTTCCAACGTGGGTTTTGCCGTGTCGTAAATGTCGCGCAGGGCGAGGCGGGGTTTGACGAGTTCGGCGAGTTTCTCGTTGGGCGTGATTTTGATGTGTTCGCCGTTGATCCAGTAGA
>CAUVCE010000030.1:0-14031 GCA_963550425.1 uncultured Neisseria sp. | reverse complement strand
CCGAATGTGCCTTCATACATGCTGGGGAAGCGTTTGAATTCGGTGTAACGGGCAAACAGGCGGGTGTGGTCGCCGAGTTTGACGGTGGCGGAGAACATGGGGGCGAAGGCGTGGCCGCTTTTTTTCCACGAATTGCGCAGTTCTTCTTCGGTCAGGTGCCGGTATTCGGCAACGGGGCTTTTGGCACCGATTAGTGCGCCGCCTTGATATTTGTTTTCGGTTTTGCCTGTGGCGGGGTTGATGCCTTGTTCGGCAAATTGTTTCAGACGGCCGTCTGAAACGGGGTTTTCGCCGTTTTTCCAATAAATGCAGTTTCCTGCTGACGGGTTTGTCGTGCAGTCGATAAGCGGCATATAGCCCTGTTCTATATTGGCGGGCAGAGTGGTTGAATTGTTGTATTCTTCGCTTAAATCCGTCAGCTCTTGCGGCCATGGGATGAAATCAGGGTAGCCTTTTTGCCGCCTTTCCGTTTCTTCGGGCATATGTTCCAATGCCCAACCCAAATCGGGTACGGGCAGGGTGTTTACCCATGCCCAAAATTTTTGGTCGTATGCGTCCCATGCCGCTTGCGTACGCACCACTTCGGGGCTTTCTTCATAGGCTTTCAATGCGGCTTCGTATCGGGCCTTCAAATCCATGCGGGCGCGGTATTCTTCAGGCGTTGCCAGCCTGCTGCTGATGACGGCGACATTTCGGCTGTTTTCCGACAACACGTTGAATTCGCCTTCGGTTTCAAGGCGGCTGCGGTGTTTGGACAGATAATCGCGGACGAAGGTGTCGGTCATGCGGTAGTCGGTATAGCGTCCGCCGGCGTTCAGGGTCAGCCACGGTGTCGGTTCGTATTTGAAATTGAAGCCTGCGTTCCACTCGTTGCGCTTGCCTTTGCGCGGCATGGTCAGGGCGAAGTTGGAGTTTAAAGTGGTTTCGGCATCGTCCCACACCAGTTTGCGGTATTCGTCGTGCGGCAGGGCGAGTATCCAGTCGGTGTCGCTGCTGCCTTTGAGTTTTTCACGTTGGTAGTCGCCCGTCAGGGTTAATTCCAGCTTGTCGGTCAGCTTCATGCGGTTGGACAAATTGATGCCCAGGCGGTTATTTTTGGCGCGGTAGGCGGCGGCGTTGAAGACGGTGAAGCGGTTGTTGGTGTTGGGCGGCAGTTTGTCCCATTCCGGCTCTTTGCCCTTGTAATACCAATCTTCGGCATATTTTTCGTTGAATATTTTGTCGAGAAACAGGGTGGATGCGGGGTAGCCGCCGGTGGAATTGGTTTGCGAATTGTTGAACGTCCCCCAAATCCCCGCCTTCAAATCTATCCAGCGGCTGTTTTCGGGTTTCCAAGAGTAATCGAGATTGACGGCGGTCTGTTTTACCCATGCCTGCGGCCATTCCGCCATCAGCGTGCCTTTGGTGAGCTTGCTCATGTCGGTTTCGCCCGAACCGTCGGGTTTGAGCTTGCTGCCGCCGATGTTGCCGAACAAGATGCTGTACGGCATCACTTCGCCGAAACGGGCGTGGGTGCGGCGTATGCCGAGCTGTATTTTTTGATTGTCGGGCAGTTTGAACGTGCCTTTGCCCAGCCATGAGCGCATGTTCAGGGATGTGTTGGCCACTTCGCCGGACGGATGGTAATACATGCCGATACTGGCAGCATATTCTTGAATATTTGTAACTTTTCTGGTAAGTTCTTCTTCGGTCATGGAGCTGGCGTCGGGAAGGTAGCCGTAGCGTTCCGCGCCCTTGCTGCCGGCAAAATAATTTCCCTTGTCGCGCCATGCGTAGGCAATCAAACCGTCAAACACTTCGCCGCGCATACCGGCTGAAATACGGAAGGCGTTGTCTTTAAATAATTTCCCGCGCCCGCCGAAACGCTGTTTCTGCCTGTCGCTGTCGTCCAGCATAATCGCCCATTCCATGCGGTCGAAAGAATAAGGTTTGGGATAGCGGCGGTAGTCCGTACCCCAAGTTTCGGCGTGGGCGTATTCCCGCTGTTTGATGGTATTGTTGCCGGTTTCCATTTTGACTTCCATGCCGAATTTTTGATCTTTCGGCACGACGTCGTCGATTTCCAACGTTTTCATGCTGACCGAACCGCCGATGCCGGTGCGGATGTCGCGGTTTGCCGATGCGCCTTTTTCCACATACACACTGCTGACGAGATTCGGGTCGATGTAGTTGCGGTTGGAAACGCCTTCAAAGCCGCGCCATACGCTGATGGCCTGTTCCGTACCGTCTACCGTTACCGGCACTTTGCCTTCGCCCTGAATGCCGCGTATGTTGGGGTCGAGCGCGCCGCTGTTGCGCGCGTCGCCGCTGAACACGCCCGCCATGCCGCCGATTAAATCGGCCACGCTGCTGCCGCGGTAGGTTTCGATTTCCTGTTTGCCTTTGTACAGGTTGCTGATGTCGCGGGTGTAGACTTGACTGCGGCCGCTTCTGTCGCGGTCGCGTTTCGCCTTGACGGTAACTGTTTCCAAGCTTCCTTCCGTTGTTTTTGTTTCTGTATCGTTTTCCGCCCAAAGTGGTGAATGGCATAGGAAACCCAACAATAAAACCAGTGTTTTGGGCGCATAGGGGAATTTGGTCGGATACATGGCGGATTTCCCTCATTCAACGTTAAGGTTATATCAAGATTTTGTGATATTTATTAATATTTTAATATACTATCGTAATTTTTAAAGAAATAAAAGTCATTATTTTTTATATTGGTAAAATGGATGAGATGTTATGGCAAAATAATAAAATTCCTGAAAGTGCCGCAGCATCGGCCTCCCTGCTGCGGCACTTTCAGGAATTCCGCTATTGGGATCTCCTTACCCCGCCCTTAGGGACAGTGGGATTTGAATTTGTAGTGGGTAAAGTTTGAAACGGAACGAGGCGGGCCAACGCCGTAGCATATTTTGTTAATCCGCCATATTTGGGATTTGGGAAGGGAAACCCTTCTTCTGAATCGGACAATGTGTAAGGCTGCGCCTTATGTGCAGCAGCCCTGTGTTAAAACATCTGTTTTCCTGCCCGGCTACTTCGGGCAGACCAGCTTGCGTTGTTCTTCCGTCAGCGAGTTGGGCGGTATGGCCATCGGGCGGATGTCTATGGCGGTGTATTTTTCATCAGAAATGATGTTGCCCTTGTCATCATACAGGGTGTTGGCGGTCAGGCGGAATGTTTTGTTGGTACAGTGGATTTCCCAATGGCTGATGGATGTTTTGTATGGCGGGGTGTTGATGAAGCGTTCCGCCGACATATCGACTATGATTTTTCTGTCGCGAAAGGCCGCCAACGCGCCTTCCCGCCTGATGCTGTTGGTGTCCAGCGCCAGCATTTGGTTGCCTTTGTTGGCTTCGCCAAGGTTGTGCCAGTTGCCGCCCCCCTGTTGGGGGACGGGGGCATGGGGGCAGGCGCTCAGCAATAGGGCGGTTATGGCCGCCGGCAGGGCTTTTTGCAGGGTGATTTCGGTTCTCATCGGTGTTTCCTTAATGGTTGTAACCCCGACCTTCGGGGCGGTAAAATCGGGGCTTGTTTGGAAAGGGCGTATTTCTTTCGGAAAGATTAAATCGCACTTTTTTGTGTTTGGAATATTATAGCCGAAACGTTGTGGGAATTTTTTATGGTTGAACCGTCTGCGGTCGATATTTTAAACCGTGTTTTCGGGTATCCAAAGTTCCGAGGCCGTCAGGCCGAAATCGTCGCCACGTTGGCCGGCGGCCAAAGCGCCTTGGTCCTGATGCCCACAGGCGGCGGAAAATCGCTGTGCTACCAGATCCCCGCATTGATGAGGGACGGCGTGGCGGTGGTGGTCTCTCCGTTGATTGCGCTGATGAACGACCAAGTGGCAGGCCTTCAGGCGGCAGGCGTGGCGTGCGCCGCCCTGCACAGCGGCACGCCGTCTGAAGAGGTTTATCGGATTGCAGACGGCATTGCCCGAGGCTGCCTGAAGCTGTTATATGTATCGCCCGAACGTTTGGCGGGCGAACGGTTTTTGCGTTTTCTCGACCAACACACCATCAGCCTGTTTGCCATAGACGAGGCGCACTGCGTCAGCCAATGGGGGCATGATTTCCGTCCCGAATACCGCAGGCTGGGCCTGTTGGCCAGCCGTTATCCCGAGGTTCCGCGTATAGCCCTGACCGCAACGGCCGATGTGCAAACGCGTGCCGACATCAAACACTACCTCAAACTGGAAGGCGCTGCCGAATTCGTATCCGGCTTCGACCGTCCCAACATTTATTACCAGGTTATCGAAAAAAACAACGGTAAGAAGCAACTGCTTGACTTCATAGCCAAACAAATGCGCGGGCAAAGCGGCATCGTATATTGCCTGAGCCGGAAAAAAGTGGAGGACGTTACAGGGTTCCTATCCGAAAACGGGCTGGAGGCTGTGGCCTACCATGCCGGTTTGGACATGGCGCGGCGTGAGCGGGCGCAATACCGCTTCACACACGAAGAGGGTGTCATCGTAGTGGCGACCGTGGCATTCGGCATGGGCATAGACAAGCCGGACGTACGTTTTGTCGCCCATCTCGACATGCCGCAAAGTATCGAGCATTTTTATCAGGAAAGCGGGCGGGCGGGACGGGACGGCCTTCCTTCCGTAAGCTGGCTGTGTTACGGGTTGAACGACTGGATGTTGTTGCGCGAGCGGATATTGGAAGGGCAGGGGGATGCCTTGCAAAAAAATATCGAACTGCAAAAACTGGATGCCATATTGGCCGTATGCGAAACCGGCGAATGCCGCCGCGTCCTGCTGCTGCGTCATTTCGGCGAGGAAGGCAGCCCTTGCGGGCATTGCGACAACTGCCTGCACCCGCCGCTGCGCTTTGACGGCACAGTGGCGGTACAAAAACTATTGAGCTGCGTGTACCGTGTCGGGCAGCGTTTTGCAACAGGTTATGTCATCAACGTATTGCGCGGGAAGGCGGATGGGCAGATTAAGGGCAACGGCCACGACAAACTGCCGACCTACGGCATTGGGGCGGATTTCAGCGAAAAAGAATGGCGCGCCATCATACGGCAAAGTATCGGATTGGGGCTGCTGCATACCGACCCGCACCGCCATCAATGCCTGCAACTGACCGAATTGGCGCGCACCGTACTGAAGGAACGCCGAACCGTATTACTTCGGCCGCTCAAGCGCGAAAAGGCCGCCACCCAAAGGCCGCAGGCCGAATGGCTGCGTACCGAACGCGAAGAACGGGTTTGGCAGGCCTTGCGCGCATGGAGGAAGGAACGCGCCCGAAAAGACAACATACCCGCCTACGTCATCTTTCACGACAGCACCATGCAGGCCATCGTGCGAAACCTGCCGAAAACCCGCAGCGATTTGGCGGGTATTTACGGCATGGGCTTGGGTAAGGCGGAAAAATACGGCGACGATATCCTGGCCGTGTGTTCGGCATTTGCGGGCAGCTGACTTTCAGGCTATTTCAATACGCAAGGAAGCCAACCGCCGCCCATGGCGGGATTTCAACCAAAAAGGAAAACATGATGAAACACATCCTGCTGATTAACGGCCCAAACTTAAACCTGCTCGGTACGCGCGAACCGCAAATCTACGGGCAGGCCACACTGGCCGATATAGAAAAAGGGCTGGTGTCGCTGGGGAAAGAATTGGGCTTGGCTGTCGATTGCTTTCAGAGCAACAGCGAGGGCGAATTGGTCGGCCGCATTCAGGCGGCGCGGACGGGGCGGGCAGATGCGGTTATCATCAATGCCGGCGCATATACCCACACAAGCATCGCCATACGCGATGCCCTGACGGGAATCGGCCTGCCGTTCGTCGAAGTCCATATTTCCAATGTTTATGCCCGCGAGGCCTTCCGCCATCATTCCTATCTGTCGGATAAGGCCGTGGGCGTGATTGCCGGATTGGGCGTATATGGTTACGAGGCCGCCTTGCGTTTTTTGGCGGCGCAGACTTTTGCAACACGCTGAAAAAGGCCATAATACCCGATGCAGCCTCACGGCGTTCCGGAAACGGCCGAAATATATGCGCGCTTTGACAAACGGCCTGAATCTTGCCGCACCGAATTTTTGGTTTCCAGGCATTTTGTTGTGCAGCCGATTTGTTCCGCCCCACAAGTGCAGGCGGGAAAAACGAATCCAAACCCCCCATCCGAACCAAAGGAGAAATCATGGCAGTCAATTATCGTGAAACCCCCGCAGTCGAATTGCTGAATATTGACGGCGTACGGCTTTTTGTCGGACAGGCCGGCATCAAAAAGATCAATCATGACGACCTTGCCCTAATCGTATTGTCCGAAGGCAATACCGTGGGCGCGGTGTTCACGCAAAACCGCTTTTGTGCCGCACCCGTGCGGATTGCCAAACGGCACCTGTTTGACGCGGAAGGCGTGCGCGCGCTGTTTGTCAATACGGGAAACGCCAACGCAGGCACGGGCGCGGAGGGGGAAGAAAGGGCTTTGGCCGTCTGCCGCGCCGTCGCCAAACAGACCGGATGCGGTTTGGGACAGGTGCTGCCGTTTTCCACCGGTGTGATACTCGAGCCGCTGCCGTCTGAAAAAATCATTGCCGCCCTGCCGAAAGTCCGGCCGGCGCAGTGGTACGATGCCGCACGCGCCATCATGACCACCGATACCGTATACAAGGCCGCCAGCCGCGAAGGCCGTATCGGCGACAACCACACCGTCCGCGCCACGGGCATGGCCAAAGGGGCGGGCATGATTCAGCCCAATATGGCCACCATGTTGGGCTTTATCGCCACCGACGCCAAAGTTTCCCAGCCGATTTTGCAGCTGTTGACGCAGGAGATCGCCGATTTGTCCTTCAACAGCATAACGGTGGACGGCGACACCAGCACCAACGACAGCTTCGTCGTCGTGGCCACGGGGAAATGCGGGCAAAGCGAAATCGACAATATCGCCGACCCCCGTTATGAACAGTTGAAAGCCATGCTGGGGGGATTGGCTTTGGAGTTGGCGCAGGCCGTCGTGCGCGATGGGGAAGGGGCGACCAAATTCATTACCATTGAGGTAAACCGTGCCGCCGACCGCACGGAGGCGCGCAAAGTGGCTTATGCGGTTGCCCGTTCGCCGCTGGTCAAAACGGCGTTTTTTGCTTCCGACCCCAATCTCGGCCGCCTGTTGGCCGCTATCGGCTACGCGGGTGTGCCGCTGGATGCCGACAAGGTAAAAATGTGGTTGAACGGTGTGCTGGTGGCCGAAAACGGCGGTCGGGCGGCAGGCTATACCGAAGAACAAGGGCAGCGCGTGATGAAGGAGGCCGAAATTACCGTCCGCATAGAATTGCAGCGCGGAATGGAAGCCGCCCGCGTCTATACCTGCGACCTTTCGCACGAATATGTCCGCATTAATGCCGACTATCGTTCTTAAGATTGTTTAAAGTTCGATAAGCCGCCCTGAAAGCGATATTTGCATCAGGCGGCTTAAAAACAAGGAGACCCGATGATGCCCAATTTGCCCGATGCCGGAAAAACAGTCTGCCTGACCATAGACATACAGGAACGCCTGACCCCCGTTTTGTATAAACATGAAGACTTTGTTTCCGAATGTGTCCGCCTTTTGCAGGGTTTGCAGGCCTTGTCCATACCGGTGTTGCTGACCGAGCAATATCCGAAAGGATTGGGCAGCACGCTTCCCGCCGTCAAAACCCTGCTGGCCGATACGCCGGTAATCGAAAAGACCCGCTTCTCCGCATGGAATACCGAAACCGAACAATTCATCCGACAACATCAGGCACAACACGTCGTCCTGATGGGCGCGGAAACGCATATCTGTATGTTGCAGACTGCTTTAGAATTGCGGCTGCAGGGTTTTGAAGTATATATCCCCTTTGAGTGTACAACGTCACGCAACCCACTCAACAAAGAAAACGGCTTGCGGCAAATGTGCGATGCCGGCGTAACCGTGGGAAACACCGAAAGCCTGCTCTTTTCATTGCTGCGCGATGCGAAACATCCCGCCTTCAAAACCATTTCCAAACTGATTGTGTAAATGTTCCAACACATAGGGCCGCACATAAGGTGCAGCCCTATGTGCCGCGTGCCGCCCTGCCGGAAGGGGTTACACCCCTCCCAAATCCTGCCACCCTGAAGGGCGGGGCGGGGTTTCAACCATTAAGGAAATTTTGATGAAACGCATATGCTCCGCCATTGCCGCAGGCCGCCTGAAACAGCATTTGAAAAAAGGGGGCCTGTTGGCCTATCCCACCGAATCCTGTTATGGGTTGGGCTGCCTTCCCGGCGACAGGCGGGCTTTGCAAAAACTGATACGCTTAAAACGGCGGCCGCAGCATAAGGGCATGATAGTTATTGCTGACCGATTAAATCGGCTGCAACCTTTGCTGCAGAAACTTTCAGCCGCCGACAGAGAAGCCTTGGGGCAAAACTGGCCGGCAAAAAAAACCTTCCTATTGCCTGCCGCCTCACGCATCCCATCCTTATTGCGCGGTAAAGGCCGCAGCAAACTGGCCGTCCGTATTCCTGGCCATAGGTTTGCACGCGATATATGTGCCGCAGTGGGGCGGGCATTGGTATCGACATCCTGCAACCGCGCAGGGAAACGCCCGTGCAAAACCGAACGCGAGGCCCGCCGGCAATTTGGTAGGCAGGTTTGGATAGTCAAAGGCCGCTGCGGCGGGGCAAAAACGCCAAGCCGGATTATCGACTGGGAAACGGGGCGGATATTTCGTTGAAACCGCCATCCTTTACAAACCCGGATTCTATTGTTCCAAAGGGCGGGGTTTCAACCATTAAGGAAATTGTGACGGATTTGAATAATTTTAAGTATAAGTATAAGTATAAACCCCGCATACACGACAAAACGGCCTACACCGAGCCGTGCCAAGCGAATATCATAAAAAATATCCCTATGATATTTCAATTTAACTACACCATATTTAAGAAAAAACATAAAATTGAAAAATGAAAAACCTTAAAAATATAAATAAGTGCAATTTAATGCCTTTATTAACTATGCCATTACATAACGCCTTGCCAAACCAAACACATTAAACTACATTTCACTACACAAAGGGGGACAACCCCATGCCAAGTAAACAAAGGCACATGATAATAGGGTAGAGAAAACAGGGCATAACCCGCCAATCAAACAAACAGGCTGTTCCACAAGGACAGCCTGTTTCATATGGGGATATCAAAAAAACGGCAGACATCATCAATATGTTTCAGCACATAGGGCTGCACATAAGGCGCAGCCCTGTGTGTTGCCCTACCGGAAGGGGTTGCGCCCCTCCCAAACAAACCCGAATCCTACCGCCCCGAAGGGCGGGGTTTCAACTATTAAGGAAATTTTGACAAACAAATTCCGATTTACCGCTTCAAAACCACTTCCAATACAAACTTACTGCCGGCATAAGCCAACATCAGACAGACAAAGCCGATTATCGTCCATACCGCAGCCCTCTTGCCGCGCCAAGCCGTCATACAGCGTTTCAACAGCAAACCCGCATAAATAAACCACGACAACACACCGAACACCGTCTTATGCGTAAATGCGGCAGGCTTGCCCAAAGTCGCTTCCGAAAAAAACGTCCCGCTGATTACCGATACCGTCAATAACGCAAAACCGACCCACATGCCCTGAAACATCATTTTTTCCAAACTCAATAAAGGCGGCAGGAAAGAACGCGACGGCGACAAACTGTGCTTATGCAGGTCGCGGCTTAACCACAACATCAACAAGGCAATCAAAGTCGTGATACCGAACAAGCTATATGCCAACAACGAAGAAACAATATGCAGCATAGACGGCCAGTCTCCCAGCCGATAACCGACAGGGCTGCCGGGAAACAATGCCGACAACAGCAACAGCAACGCCGACAAAGGATAAAGCAGCAGCTGCAACCCGCGCAGGCGGTAAAAAAACACACCCGCCCAATACAGCATCAGCATCAGCCAGACAATCATCGCCGAAGCATAACCGAAACCCATAACCAGCTCGCGCCTGCCCAACACCGGTACAAAAACCAACGCGCCATGCAGCAACAAAGCGGCCGCCAGCACACAGGCTTCAAAACGATTCGGATAAGAGGCGGCCTCCCTTTTCAGCCGCCAATACCAAGCCAAAACCCCCAAAGCGGCATACACAAGCATCAAACAAATCAAAGCAGTCGGCATCGCAAACTTCCCTGCTGCGCGTGTCCAAACCGCGCAGGTAGTGTAAAATGCGCCGATTTTAACAAACTGCGCTGCAAAACCATATCCTTCCCTTTAAGAAAACAACCAATCGGACAAACATCAGCGGATTAAGCCGACCCGCCATAAAAAACAGATTGGCGCAGCCATCCCGTAAAGGAAACCCATGTTAGACAACCTGACCTCCCGTTTTACCTCAGTCTTTAAAAACATACGCGGCCAAGCCACACTTGACGAAGAAAACATCAAACCCGCCCTACGCGAAGTACGTCTGGCATTACTCGAAGCGGACGTCGCCCTCCCCGTGGTGCGCGATTTCATCGCCTCCGTCAAGGAAAAGGCAATCGGCCGCGAAATTACCGAAAACCTGACCGCCGAACAGGCCTTCATTACCGTTGTCAATCAGGCGCTGGTCGAACTGATGGGCAAGGAAAACAGCAGGCTCAACCTTGCCGCCGCCGCACCCGCAGTCGTCTTAATGGCGGGCCTGCAGGGGGCGGGCAAAACCACCACGGTGGGAAAACTCGCCCGCTTGTTGAAACAGCAGGATAAAAAGAAAAAAATCCTGCTGGTGTCGGCAGACGTATACCGTCCGGCCGCCATAGAACAATTGCGCCTGCTGGCCGAACAGGTACAGGTGGATTTTTTCCCGTCCGATACCGGACAAAAACCGGTAGATATCGCCCTGGCAGCCCTAGACCGCGCCAAACGCGGCTTTTACGATATATTGATGGTCGATACCGCCGGACGGCTGGCAATCGATGAAGAAATGATGGGCGAAATCAAAGCGCTGCATAACGCCGTCAAACCTGTGGAAACGCTGTTCGTGGTCGATGCCATGCTTGGCCAGGATGCCGTCAATACCGCACAGGCATTTGACGAAGCTTTGCCGCTTACCGGCGTAATCCTCACCAAGATGGACGGCGATTCGCGCGGCGGGGCGGCACTGTCGGTGCGCCAGGTTACCGGCAAGCCGATTAAATTTATCGGCGTAGGCGAAAAAATCGACGGTCTCGAACCGTTCTACCCCGACCGTATCGCCAGCCGCATCCTCGGCATGGGCGATGTGCTGAGTTTGGTGGAGGACGTACAGCGCGGCATTGACCAGGCCGCCGCTGCCGAAATGGCCAAAAAACTGCATAAGGGCAAAAGTTTCGACTTAAACGACTTTAAGCTTCAAATCCAACAAATGCGCAATATGGGCGGCTTGGAAAACCTGATGTCGAAAATGCCCGGCGAAATCGGCCAATTGTCCAAACAAATCCCCGAAGGCACGGCGGAAAAAGCCATGCGCCACGTCGAAGCCATCATCAACTCCATGACGCCCAAAGAACGCGCCAACCCCGCGCTTATCAAAGCCAGCCGCAAACGCCGAATTGCCGCAGGCGCGGGGACAACCGTTCAAGAAGTCAATAAAATGCTCAATCAGTTCGAACAGTCGCAAAAAATGATGAAGCTGTTTAGCGGCGGCAATATGCGCAAACTGATGAATATGGCAAAAGGTATGAAGGGTATATTTCCCGGTATGAAATAACGACTGCTTTGAAAATTCAAAAAGCCGTCTGAAAATTTTTCAAACGGCTTTTTCTTACCTTTCCCTTCCCTGCCAATGACAGTCATGAGAAACAAAACGGCCGCAAAATCCGCCCTGCCGCATTTGCCTTGTCAAAGGAAAAGTATATTTGTTATATAATCTTATCTTATAGTTAAATACAATGGAAATGCAAACGTAAACGTTAGCAGCATTGTACCGGTATTAAGCTTATGCTATAGCAGTTTTAGGAATCCGGCCATATCCCGAAAATACCGGCCGCCAGGCGGCCGTTAGGACACACCATGATAGGCATCATTATCGTAACCCACGAAAGCATAGGCAAAGCCTACGCCCGACTGGCCAACCACTTCTTCCCCGAAATCCCCGCCCACATCCGCCTGTTGGGCGTAGAGCGCATGGAAGACCACGACGACGTCATCCGCCGCATCCGCGCCGAAATCGACGGCTTGGACGCGCCCGACGGCGTACTCGTGCTGACCGACATCTTCGGCGCCACCCCGTGCAACGCCGCCCGAAAACTGATCGTGCCGCACAAAGTGGCCATGCTCACCGGCCTGAACGCGCCCATGCTGATCAAAGCCGTGCAATATTCCGGCACCGCCGGCAATCTGGAAGACTTTACCGAAGACGTGCGCCAGGCCGCCGTCAAAGGCATACTCGCACTGACCGAACCGCCCGAAGGGACATAAGCCATGCAGAAACAGGACATCCAAATCATCAACAAACTCGGCCTGCACGCCCGCGCATCGAGCAAATTCGTTCAGACGGCCTCCCCCTTCCAATGCGACATCTGGGTAACGCGCAACGGCAACCGCATCAACGGCAAAAGCATCATGGGATTGATGATGCTCGCCGCCGCACAGGGCACGACCATCACTATTGAAACAGACGGCGCAGACGAAACGGCCGCCATGCAGGCACTGACCGCCTTGATCAACGACTATTTCGGCGAAGGAGAATAACATGGGCATCGTGCTGCACGGCGTGGCGGCGGGCAAAGGCATCGCCATCGGCCGCGCCCACCTGGTGGTGCGCGGACACGAAGAAGTGCCGCAATACGACCTGGCCGAAAACGAAATCGACGCCGAAACCGCCCGCTTCGAAGCCGCGATTAAAACCACCCGCCGCCAACTGGAACAAATCCGCAGCACGATACCCGAAAACGCCCCCACCGAACTGGGCGCGTTCATCTCCCTGCACCTGATGCTGCTGACCGACGTTACCCTGTCGCGCGAACCGCTGGACATCATCGAAGAACAGCACATCAACGCCGAATGGGCGTTGAAAATCCAAACCGACCGCCTGAGCCAGCAGTTCGACGCGATTAACGACGAATACCTGCGCACCCGCAAGCAGGACATGCTGCAAGTGGTCGAACGCATCCACAACAACCTGACGGGGTCGGGCAACGAACTGAACCTTGATGCCAACCTGCTCGACGATACCATACTCATCGCTCACGACCTGTCGCCCGCAGACACCGTCCACCTGAAAGAACAGCGCGTTACCGCCTTCGTAACCGACGCGGGCGGACCCACCAGCCACACCGCCATCTTGGGGCGCAGCCTGGACATCCCGTCCGTCATCGGCCTGCGCAACGCCCGCAGGCTCATCAGCGAACACGAATGGGTGATAGTGGACGGCATCAACGGCGTACTCATCATCAACCCCGACGACATCGTACTGGCCGAATACCGCCGCAAACTGCGCGCCTACAAAAGCAAACAGCGCGAACTGAACAAACTGAAAAACACCGCCGCGACCACCGAAGACGGCACCCAAATCGAACTCTATGCCAACATCGAAAACGCCGAAGACATCAAAACCCTGCACAAATTCGGCGCCGACGGCGTGGGCCTCTTCCGCAGCGAATACCTCTACCTGAACCGCGACACCCTGCCCGACGAAGAAGAACAATACGGCGTATACGCCGACATCGTGAAAAAAATGAAAGGCAAGCCGCTGACCATACGCACCGTGGACTTGGGCGTGGACAAAAACCCGCGCTGGTTCGGCCAGAACGGCACGCCCAACGGCAGCCTGAACCCCGCACTTGGGCTGACCGGCATCCGCCTGTGCCTGGCCGAACCCGTCATGTTCCGTACCCAAATGCGCGCCATCCTGCGCGCCGCCGTCCACGGGCCGGTGAAAATGATGTGGCCGATGATTGCATCCGTTTCCGAACTCAAACAATGCCTGACCCACCTGGATACCGCCCGCCGCCAACTGGCCGAACGCGGCGAAGCCTTCGGCGAAGTATCGGCAGGCTGCATGATCGAAATCCCCTCCGCCGCCCTGACCGTCTCCAGCCTGCTCAAACTGGTGGATTTCATCTCCATCGGCACCAACG
>CAUVCE010000029.1:0-14241 GCA_963550425.1 uncultured Neisseria sp. | reverse complement strand
ACATGGTGGCTTCGGTGCCGGAGCTGACCAGCCGCAGTTGTTCGACGCTGGGCACGAGTTCGGCGATTTTTTCGGCGATGACGATTTCGCCTTCGGTGGGCGCGCCGAACGACAAACCGCCCAAAGCCGTTTCGCGCACGGCTTCAATGACTTCGGGATGCGCGTGCCCCACAATTGCAGGCCCCCACGAACCGACGTAATCGGTGTAGCGCGTGCCGTTTTCGTCCCACACATACGCGCCTTGGGCTTTTTTGATGAAGCGCGGCACGCCGCCGACGCTGCCGAATGCGCGGACGGGGGAATTCACGCCGCCGGGGATGATGGCTTTGGCGCGGTCAAACAGGGTTTCGTTGCGGTCGGTCATAATCAATTCCTTTAAAACATCAGATTCTTGGAAAGACAAAAAAGCCTTTGAAATAATCAAAGGCTTTTTATTAAAAATCTGGTTGCGGGGGCAGGATTCGAACCTACGACCTTCGGGTTATGAGCCCGACGAGCTACCATGCTGCTCCACCCCGCGTCTGAATTTCGAACTATACAGCTGAGGCAAAAAAAAGTCAAGCACCATAAAGCAAATATTTTAAAAACGGCTACACGAAACCGGCAACCAGGGAAGTCATACTGACCGCGCGCCCGACAACCACGTCATTAAACAACTCCAAAGGTTCTTTTTCCCCGCACATGGCCAACACATACAGAAGCGGCCAAAAATGCGGCGGGCTGCTGCCTATCGCCTGCCTGATGGCAAGCGGATAATGTTGTTCGTCCAACAGATTGCCGTAACGGCGGGCGATAATCCACTTATTGACCAATTCGTGCGCCAATTCCGCCCAAGGATAGGGCTTCACCTCCTTATGGGGATTCTGCCAATCGACGGCGGCCAAATTGCAGACGATATTGCCGCTGCCTACCACCAAAACCCCCTCGTTGCGCAAAGGGATAAGTTTTTTGGCCAAATCAAAATGTCCCTGCGCATTGAGCCTGTTGTCCAAACTCAATTGGACAACGGGGATGTCGGCATCAGGGAACATCCTCCCCAATACCGACCATACCCCGTAGTCGAATCCTCGTGCGGGGTCTAAGCGAACGGCCCCGCCCGACAATTCCCGTATCCTTTCCGCCGTGTCGGGGCTGCCCTCGGCCGGATAACGGTATTCATACAATGCGGGCGGGAAACCGGCCAAATTGCGCAAGCCAATCATGGGCGGGGCGGCGGAAGAGGTAACATAGGCTCCTTCGCTCACCCACTGCGACGAAATGCACAACACGGCTTCGATTTCGCCATCATATTCGTCTAAAAGCTCATCGCCGTAATTTTGCCATTCCTCCGTATAGTCCGAATCCTGTACGGCATGTACCGGACTGCCGTGTCCGATAAAAAGCACCGGTAACTTCATCAAAAATTCCTTAACGGTTGAAATCCGCCCCATAAAGGCGGCAGGATGGGGAAGGCGGAATCAGGTTATTGAAAATCCGCCCGACAGGGGTTGCAGCAGCGCCATTTGGCCGATATGGTATGGCCCGCACATTATTTGTGCAAGATATACTTGGGCCTGTCAATATAACCGGAACTGTTGTTCCTCCATATCGGGCGGCAGGGCGCATACAATCCTCTCCAACCCCGTTTAAGCCACGGCGTTCAAATAACTCAAACCCAATATCCGCCTCTCCGCGTCCAATTCGGTGATTTTCAGGCGCACGGTGCATTTTGGCGGAATTTCAAACGGAATCCCCAAGGCGCGGGCAACCAAAGGCAATCCTTCTATGCGAACCAAATCTTCTTTCAAAACTTGTGCGGCCAATTCGGTCAAACCCTGCCGCTGCAAATAAACCAGACTCCAATAGCCTTCCATTTCGCGCTGGAAGTCCTGATAGGCGGTGTAGGCGGATTCGAAATCGCGAACTTGGGCAAACAGGCCGGAATCGCCGTTTTCAAAGCGCGGGCTGCCGCCGTTTATCAGGCTCAACAGTTGTTTTTGGTTGACGTAGTCGGCAGCGCGGCGCAGCGGCGAGGTAAACCAGCCGTAGTGCCGCACGCCCATGCCGATGTGCGGTTCGGATTTGGTGCTCGTCCGCACTTTGCCCAAAGCAGGCTGGACGCGGAACAGGCCGGGCAGTCCGTTGTCGTGCAGCATTTGCGCCCAGGTGCTGTTGGCCAGTATCATCATTTCGCTCACCAGTGTGTCGATGGGCGAGCCGCGTTCGCGCCTGCTGATTTGCACTTGGCCGTCTGAAAGCAGTTCGATGCCGTAGTCGTATTGCGGCGGCCGGTCGGGTTCGTATTTGCCGCGCTGTTTTTGCAATTCGACGGCCAGGCGGTAGAACCAGGCCAAGTCGTCGTGGTGCGGGAAGGCGTTGCCGCCTTCCAGGCCGGTTTCGCGGTTGAAGTGCGGTTCTATGGTTTGGATGCGCAGGTTGCCGGCAATGGGCACGCGCTCGATTTTGCACACGGGGTTGCCCACGCGCCACTCGGCATCAACGTCGAAATAGATGCTGACGGCGGGCTGTGTTTTGCCTTCGTCCAGGCTGAAGGCGGCAATCCAGTTGTCGGGCAGCATGGTGATTTTGCCGCCGGGGAAATAGGCGGTGCTTTGACGTTGGAAGATGATTTTTTCCATGGCGTCGCCGGCCTGCACGGCCAACGCGGGGGCGGCGATGTGGATGCCGATTCGGCGGCCGCCGCCCGGCAGGTTTTGCACCGAAAGCGCGTCGTCCACTTCGGTGGTGGAGTCGTCGTCGATGGAAAAGGCGGCGATGCCTTCGGCCTGCGGCAGGCCGTCTGAAAAAGGCGGTATGGCGATGTTTGGGAAACCGGTGCCCTGCGGATATTGCCGGACTTCGAAGCCGTCCAGCAGAAATTGCGGCAGGGATCGGATGCCGCCGGCCTTTTTCGCCAGTTCGTAAGGCGACAGCTTCAAAGCGTCGGCGGCTTTGGCAAAGGCTTTGTAGGTCAGCGCCTGTTTGTCGGGCGCGTGCAGGATGGTTTTCAAATCGGCGGCGATTTCCGGCGGCAGTTCCCCGTTTTTCAGACGGCCTGTCCATTCCTCCATCAGTGCTTCCTGTTGTTTTTTGCGCTCGACGGCGGCCAGGGCCTGTTTCAGCGTTTCCTCGGGTGCGGCCTTGAAGACGCCTTTGGCTTTTTTGTAGAAATACATCGGTGCGGCATACAGGGCGATCATCGTGGCGGCGAGTTCGGTTTTGGATGGGGCGTGTCCGAAATATTCCTCGGCGATGGCGGCGGCGGTAAATTCCACTTCGCCGCAGGCTTCCCACAGCAGGCCGGTGTCGATTTCGGCGGCTTCGTTTTGCGCCTTTTCGAGGAAGGCGGCCATGTCGCCGTCAAACTCGGCGAAAACGTTGGCGGCTTTGACTTTGGTCCGCTTGCCGTGCTGCGTATCGGCCTGATAGGTGGAGTCGTTTTTCTGGATGACGGCGGCCACCTTGAATTGGCCGGATTCTTCATAAAATATATTCATCAACTTTCCGTTTCGCTTACAGCCGCGTCCTTCGGGCATTTTTATAGGCCGAACCCGCAAAAACCGGCACGGCCGGCGGCAAAACCGCACCGCGCCGATTTTTTGCAAATCGGCAATATTATCAACAACCGACCAAATAATCCATTTTCAACAAAATACCCCAACACACGGGGCTGCGCATAAAGCACAGCCCCATGGGACGGACATCAGACAAAGCCTGATTGAAAGGCAACCTTTTTCGGATACCGCGCCCTACCGGCGGTTCCGCCTACTTCATCACCACCTTCATCCAGCGGCTGACCCAGCCTTTTTGTTTGGCGGCAATACTTGCCTCGGGAGGATTGTCGCTGCTTTTCGGTGCTTGTGCGTGCTTGAACACCTCCGGCAACGGCGTACCCTTCACGGCGGGATAAACCCACATTTCGGTCGGTACGGATTTTTGCACCGCTGCACTTTGCAGATACTGCACCAGCTTGGCCGCCAATTCGGGCTGTTTCGCACCGTTCAACACCGCAGCCCCTTCAACCTGCCGGAACACCCCGCCTTTCAAAAACAGATTGCCCGTGGGCGGCACACTATATTTCCCTTTTCCGTAAAACACTTCCGCAGCCGGACTGGATGCATAACTGACCACCAGCGGCCGCGAGCCGCCGTTTTGCGTAAATTCGGTATAATAAGCCTCACTCCAGTCTTTGGTAACCTTTACACCGTTGGTGCGCATCTTCGCCCACCAATCAAAAGCCTGCTGCTCGCCCATGCCCTGAATATTGGCCAGCAAAAAGCCCAAGCCCGTACTGGACAAACCCGGATTGGGGACGGCCAGCAAATCCTTATATTGCGGCTTGGCCAAATCATCCAGCGTTTGCGGCAGGGGCAGTTTGCGTTTGGCAAACCATGCCTTGTCATAATTTAATGCGACATAACCCGAATCCACCGCCAAAGCATGCGGCAGGGCGGCATCGACGGCGGCTGATTTCGGCTGCACGGCCGCCAACACCCCGTTTGCCTTAGCCTTCAACACCGTGGTATTGTCCAAACCGTATACCGCATCGGCAATCGGCTTGCTGCGGCTCAACACCAGCTTGTTTACCATCTCGTTGCCGCTGCCGACCTTGATAACCGACACCTTGGCATCATTGGCATGCTCAAAGGCGGCAAACGCATCCTTGGGCAGGTTGAACGATTTGTGTACGGCCAAACGCACTTCGGTTTGCGCAAGGGCATGGCCGGCCAAAAACAGGGCGGCAACCACCGCCAAAAATTTTTTCTGCATATTATTAAAACCCCTATTTATCAAAATATACGCCGAATGGGTAAAAAGCTGGCATTGCCGACACCCCTGCGGCAAGCCCAAATTCTACCGCCCGCAAGGCCAGTGTTTCAAGCCATGTTTCAACTTGCAAAAATGCAGTCTTATACGGAATTATTCCCACCAAAACATGTCGCCCTGAAAGGCGGGGTTTCAACCATTTAAGGAAACTTTGATGAAAGATTTTGTTGCAAACGATGCCGCCGTTTGGCTGTTTGACTTGGACAACACGCTGCACAATGCCGATGCGGGCATTTTCCGACTCATCAACAGCCGCATGGCCGGTTATCTGGCCAAGCGCCTGAAATTACCTTTGGCCGATGCCGACCGGCTGCGGTTGGATTATTGGCGGCGTTACGGCGCGACACTGGCCGGCCTGCGCCTGCATCATCCCGAAGTCGATATTTGGGACTTCCTGCTCGAATCCCACCCCATGTCCCAAATCCTGCCGCTGCTGCAGGCCGAGGATGGCGCAGCCGACACACTGACCCGACTGGACGGCCGTAAAGCGGTATTTTCCAATGCGCCTTCATTTTATGTGCGCGCACTGGTGGAAAAGATGGGGTTGGACGGCTGTTTCGAAGCCTTGTTCGGAACGGATGATTTCGGCCTGCTTTACAAGCCCGCCCAAGAGGCTTATTTAAACGTTTGCGCAATTTTACGCGCCAATCCCGCCGACTGCATTATGGTGGACGATTCGCCCGCCAATCTGGCGGCGGCAAAACGCCTGGGCATGAAAACGGTATATTATGGCGGGTACGGCATAACGATGTCCGTCAAGGCAGACATCAATGTGCGCAATATGTACGAACTGGCACGGCGGGTTCAGGAACAAACTTTTTGAAATTTTTGAATTATAATTTTTGAATTATTTTGTTACTTTGCCGCCTTCAACGGCAGTTTGATATGGGGTTTGGCCGATGTTTTTTTTTCGGACAACAGGCCGAGTTCACGCTGCTGCTGTTCGCTCAACAGGTTGCTCCAATCGCCTTTTTTATACCATTCCGCGCCGTCCAGTTCGCAAGGGTGCTGGATGCGCTCGCAGCCGTTGCCGCATTGCAGGTCTTCGGCGGAACAGTATTTGTCGCAGCCCCAGCAGATGCGTTCGGGGTGTTTGGGGAAGATGGGGAATTTTTTGGCCATGCCGTTTTCCTTTTGATATCCGGTGGATAAAACAAGAATGGGGTAAGGCGGGACAACGCGGCAATATTCTTGTTCTAATCCACTATATTTTGGTTTGGGAGGCATGATACGCCTCAGACAGAAAAAATAAAACCGCCGCACGTTCCCACAACATGCAGCGGCCAATCCCCAATTGTTTCCGCCTTCCCGAGCGGATTTGACAGCCGCCTTCCAGACGGTCTGCCGTCCTTAGGGCCATCGTTTTTCCGTAATGTATTTGTTTTGATGCTTTGGCATCTGTCAAACGGCTGGCACGCTGTGTGCCGGCATCGGATATTCAGCAAGCCTTATGCCAACATGAAAAGTAGTTTGGTGTAATTATTAACTTAATGATATTATAAGTAAAATTTATAAAGTTTTCCTAAAATACAAAAACAGTCATTTTACATGCCAAACACTTTTACGGCACTTCCTGCCGTATGGTTTTATGCGGATAAGGTAAATTTATGCCGCTTTTTGTCAGCGGATAGTGGTATCTTTAAACAAAGGCAAATGTTTTGTTAAATTCGCCGTCATCAAAAATGATAAAATCAGGCCTATAAGGGATTTTTATTTTTTGAGATGATGCAAATCGGTTCTTATTCAATCAGCCTTCCCGTGGCCCTGGCACCGATGGCGGGGATTACCGACAAGCCTTTCCGCTGTCTGGCGCGCCGGTTCGGTGCGGGTTATGCGGTCGGCGAGATGATTATTGACGACCCCTCCCTGCGCCACACGGCCAAAACGCGCCGCCGCAGCGATTTTGACGGCGAAGACGGTATCCGAGCAGTACAGATTGCGGGCAGCAACCCGCAACAGATGGCGCAGGCCGCGCAATATTGTGTGGAAAACGGGGCGCAGGTGGTCGATATCAATATGGGCTGCCCGGTCAAGAAGGTGTGTCATGTGCTGGCAGGCAGCGCCCTGCTGCAAAACGAGGCCTTGGTAGGAGAGATTTTGCGGACGGTGGCGGCAGCCGTTGATGTGCCGGTTACGCTGAAAACGCGTTTGGGTTTTGCCCAAAACAATAAAAATATTTTGAATATCGCCAAGATGGCCGAACAGGCAGGCATCGCCGCCATCGCCATACACGGCCGCACGCGCGAGCAGATGTATAGGGGCGAAGCATCTTATGGCCTGATCGCCGAAGTCAAACGGCAGGTCGGACTGCCCATATGGGCAAACGGCGATATAGCCTCGCCGCAAAAAGCCGCCGCCGTGTTGCGGGAAACAGGGGCGGACGGGGTGATGATCGGACGGGCGGCACAAGGCAGACCCTGGCTGTTTGCCGAAATCGGCTATTTCCTGACCCACGGCAAATTAATGCCGCCAATGCCGTTTCAAACCGCATCGGAAACGATTTTGCAGCATTTGCAGGCCATGTACGGCTTTTACGGCAATACGGCCGGCATGCGTATCGCCCGCAAACACATAGGCTGGTATTTCGCCTGTCTGCCGCAGGGTGAAATATGGCGAAAAAAAGTCAATGCCATAGACTGCGCCGCCGGACAGTATGAGGCAGTGGCCGATTTTTTGTCGCGCCAGGAATTGGCCTCCTGGCCATCCGAACAACTCTCGGCCGGATAAAATTCAACCTATTGAAACAGACTGCCGGTTTAAGCGTACAATCACTTTATGCGGGGTGGTTTCGGATTGTCCGATGCCGGCACTTCCGACTTTGACAGAGAAACGTCTTTGAAAGAAAAACTATGCCAAACAGAGTTCCTGATATCGCCAATTGCATCGAACAAAACCTCAACCAATATTTCCGAACCTTGGATGGCGAATGCGCGCAAAATGTCTATGCCATGGTGTTGCGCCAGGTCGAAAAACCTATGTTGGAAACAATAATGAACCATTGCGGCGGAAATCAGTCCAAAGCCGCAGATGTGTTGGGACTCAACCGCAACACGCTGCGTAAAAAGCTCAAAGACCACGGATTGCTGTGATTTTTACCGTTTGACGGCCGTCTGAACACCCTTCAGGCGGCTCGTTATTTGCCTGCAAACAAAAGCCATGCCCTACCAAATCCTAGCCATCATCATATGGAGCAGCGCCTTCATAGCCGCCAAATACACCCACGACATGATAGACACCGTGCTGATGCTGCAGATACGCATGATATTGGCTGCGGGGGCGGTTCTGCCCGTCTGCCGCCGCCACCTTGGCAGCATACCCGAAGACAAATGGCGGCCTCTGCTGCTGTTGTCATTTATAAACTATGTTGTCGTACTGATGCTGCAATTTGTCGGGCTGGAATACACCTCGGCGGCCAGTGCGGCGACCATGATAGGCCTGGAACCTCTGGTCATCGTATTCGTCGGCCATTTCTTCTTCAACGACCGCGCACAAAACTACCACTGGCTGTGCGGCTTGGCGGCATTTATAGGCGTTGGCATATTGATATATGGCGGCGGCGGGGGCGGCGGGGAAATCGGGCTGTTTGGCTGCCTGTTGGTATTCTTGGGTGGCGTAGCCTTCTGCGGCTCGCTGCGTCCCACCCAAAAACTGATTGCCGACATCGGCGCACCGGCCTACACCTCGGTATCATTATTACTGGCGGCACTGATGTACCTGCCTGTTTCCCTGCTGTTTGCCGAAGACTACACCGTAAACTGGAGCTGGCAGGGCGGCATTTCGCTACTTTATCTGGGCATAGGCTGCGGCTGGTTTGCCTATTGGCTGTGGAACAAGGGCATGGGCAGCGTATCGGCCAACCTGTCGGGGCTGCTGACCTCATTAGAGCCGATTTTCGGCGTACTGTTCGCCATGTGGTTTTTAGACGAAAAAATATCGCCCGTATCCGGATTGGGCATGACATTGGTTATTGCGGCGGCGGCCGCCGCCGGCATCATCCCCCGGCTCAGGCAAAAACGGCAAACCGCCTGAACAAACGGAAGGCGGCCTGCGGAGGCGGAAATGGACAAACGCAAAAAACTGTGGCTGGCGCTTGCCATAATCGGCATAACCGGCGGCGTGGTCGGCATCATCCTGACCTGGCTGATGCACTTTGTCCAACATCACGCCTTCCATTATGCCCTGCACGGCGAGCCCTTGTCGTTTCGCGAAGGCATAGAGGCCGCATCGCCGCAAAGAAGAATATCCGTACTCATACTGTGCGGCACATTGGCGGGGCTTGGCTGGTGGCTGCTCAACCGTTTCGGCCGCCCGCTGACCGATGCCAAAACCGCGCTGGAAAAACCATTGGACGGCCTGCCTTTCGGCAAAACGCTGGCGCATTCCGCCCTGCAAATCATCACAGTCGGCATGGGTTCGCCCTTGGGAAGGGAAGTTGCCCCGCGTGAAATGACCGCCGCCTTTGCAACCGTATGGTCAAACAGACTCGGCCTGAACGAACACGATGCGCGGCTGCTGACCGCCTGCGCGGCGGGTGCGGGTTTGGCGGCGGGCTACAACGTGCCGCTGGCCAGCACCCTGTTCATATTGGAAGCCATGTTGGGCATGTGGACAAGGCAGGCGGTGGCGGCGGCATTGCTGACCACCGTACTGGCCACCGCCGTTGCATGGATAGGCTTGGGCGACATCCGCCAATACAGCCTTTACAACATACCCCAACTGCAAATCAGCCACACCCTGCTATACTGGTCGGCTGCCGCAGGCCCGCTGCTGGGTGCGGCGGCAACGGCCTTCAAATACAGTATGCGCCCTTTTCCGCTGCCGGCGCGCGGCAGCAGGCACATCGTTTGGGCAAGCGCGGCCGCATTTGCCCTAATCGGCTTGCTGTCGGTGCGTTATCCCGATATTTTGGGCAACGGCAAGGCGGGCAACCAACTGGTATTCGGCGGCATGATAGATTGGCATGACAGCCTGGAACTGTTTGCCGCCAAGTGGCTGGCCATACTCTTGGCATTGGCGGTTGGCGCATACGGCGGCCTGATTACCCCTTCCATGATGCTGGGCAGCACACTGGCCTATGCCGCAGCCTCACTGTGGAATATATTCCTGCCCGCCGCACCCGTGGAAAGCGCGGCCGTCGTGGGGGCGGCGGTATTTCTCGGCCTGTCGCTAAACATGCCGCTGACCGCGCTGGTATTCATCCTAGACCTCACACGCGCACCGATTTCCCTGCTGATGCCCCTATGCGCCTGCATGGCGGGCGCGGTAATAACGGCAGAGTATCTGGAAAAAAAGGCCTCTTGACAAATATGGTGCAAATCGCAACACCCGATATTTCAACACACGGGATTGCCCTGCCAATCCCAAGGGCGGGATTTCAACCATGGAAAAAATGATGATGGCCAATTAACCTATTAAAGGAGCAGCAAACCATGTCCGGCGATGTTTTCAAGCCCGAAAACCTAAGCATCAAAGAAATGTTCGGCAATACCGATTCATTCTACCAAATGCCCGAATACCAAAGGCCGTACTCTTGGGATCAGGAAAGGGTCGAACAACTGTGGTTCGACATAGCCGAGGCCTACCAAAACCATCGTGAAAACCCCGAAACCGATGCGGGTTACTTTCTCGGTTCGGTGGTGCTGGTAAAAAAAGACAAAGGATACGACGTGGTAGACGGCCAACAACGCCTGACCACGCTGACCATTTTGTTCTGTGTATTGCGCGACCTGTGCGGCAACCTGAAATACGGCAGGCACATCAGCAACAGCATCAGGGATTTGATGGACAGCAAACAGCGTTTGAAACTGACCACACAAGCCAATAATCAGGCGCTTTTTGAAACCACCGTCATCAACAATATAGATTTTTCAACGTCAAAAAAAGAATTGGAAAAAAACCGCTTCCTGCAAACGGCCTTTTATTTCAAAAAACTGATAGAAGACGCGAAAAATCCCGATTCCGTAAATTACATAGCCGACTTTGAAGACTTCATCGCCTACCTGTTCGAACAAACGACCCTGATACGCATCGTGTGTTCGGATGAAAATTTCGCCATCAAACTGTTTACCGTGCTAAACGACAGGGGCTTGGACCTGACTTCCGCCGACATCGTCAAAGCCTATCTGATGCAGAGGCTGGACGAAGAAAAACGGGCAGCCTTTATCGAGGTGTGGAAACGCATCGAAACCCTGTGCGGCCAAATGGGCGAGACCATGCAGTTGTTGTTGAGCCTGTATCTTTATTACCTGAAAAGCGGCAATCCCAAAAAAAACCTGCATGAAGAATTGAAGGCGGCGTTAAAGGATGCCGACCCGCTGCCGACTGTGCTGGCAATCGAAAATTTTGCCCAATATCTTTACGAAATCAATACCGACCACCAAGACAAAGATTTGTCCAAACTGCGCTACCTGCCGCAGTCCATTTATTGGAAAACCATCCTGCTGACAGCCAAATTGTGCAATTATGCGGGTTATGACGAATTGAAAGCCCTGTTGGTCAAATATTATTATCAAAGCTGGATTGCAGACGGCACGTCCAACCGCGTCAAACAGCTTTCTTTCAAAATCATCAAAATGGTAAAGGATGCCGTGCCGCCCGATATTATCAGGAAAGATATGTCGGATAACCTGAAACAATATCCGTCTTATCTCGATTCGCTGACACGGCACAATGTTTACGCCTTCAAATGGCACAAGCCCCTGCTGTTGGCCATCGAATACCGGCAGTCGGACGCGCGCGACTACATCGAAATCAATAAAGACCTGCATACCGAACACATCCTGCCGCAGGGCTGGGATGCCGCCGGTTTGGACTGGTGCGCCCGTTTTACGCCGCAGGCCGCCGAAAAATACCTGCACAGTTTGGGCAACCTCACCCTGCTTTCCGGCAGTAAGAATATCCGTGCCAGCAACAGCAATTTCCAAGACAAACTCGATATTTACAGCGGCAAAGGGTTGGATGGGAAAACTTCTTTCGAAATCACCAAGCGGATTATCGAACAGGCGGATTTATGGACGGCGGAAACGATAGAGGAAAGAAGGAAATGGCTGATTGGGCAGGCCAGAGCAATTTTTGATATCTGATGACCGATATGTCCGTTGCCGTTTCAAGCAAAATATAAGGCGTCAAGCCGATGCCGTATGGGAAAATAATTTTTCGGCTATAATACTATCTGCAAAAGTTGTTGTTTTCAGTTATAAATTTTTTTTAAAAAGGAATCTTTATGCCTTCCATCAAACGCGCCCTCATCAGCCTGTCCGACAAGACAGGCGCAGTCGAATTTGCCCAAGCCCTGCACAGTTTGGGTGTCGAAATCCTCTCCACCGGCGGCACGGCGAAGCTGCTTGCCGATGCGGGTGTTCCCGTGATTGAAGTCGCCGACTACACCGGTTTCCCCGAAATGCTCGACGGCCGCGTGAAAACGCTGCATCCGAAAATCCACGGCGGTATTTTGGGGCGGCGCGATTTGGGCGAACACGTCGCCAAGATGGAAGAGCACGGCATCGGCAACATCGACCTCGTGTGCGTCAACCTTTACCCCTTCGCCGCCACCATCGCCAAGCCAAACTGCACGCTGGAAGACGCGATTGAAAACATCGACATCGGCGGCCCGACCATGGTGCGCTCCGCCGCGAAAAACTGGAAACACGTCGCCATCGTTACCGACACCGCCGACTTCCCCGCCATCGCCGCCGAAATGGAAGCCAACGGCGGCGCGTTGAGCGACAAAACCCGCTTCAACCTGTCGCGCAAAGCGTTCAGCCACACCGCCCAATACGACGGCATGATTTCCAACTACCTGACCTCGCTTTCAGACGACGTCTTGAGCGGTACGCCCGAAATCGGTGAATTCCCCAGCCAGTTCAACCAAAGCTGGATTAAAGTGCAAGACATGCGCTACGGCGAAAACCCGCACCAGCGCGCCGCGTTCTACCGCGATATCTATCCCGCCGCAGGCAGCCTCGCCGCCTACCAACAACTGCAAGGCAAAGAATTGTCGTACAACAACATCGCCGATGCCGATGCCGCATGGGAAGCCGTCAAATCCTTTGACGCGCCGGCCTGCGTGATCGTGAAACACGCCAATCCGTGCGGCGTAGCCATCGCCTCCAATACCTTGGATGCCTACAAACTTGCCTACGCTACCGATACCACCAGCGCGTTCGGCGGCATCATCGCCTTCAACCGCGAAGTGGACGGCGAAACCGTGAAACAAATTACCGACAACCAATTTATGGAAGTTCTGATGGCGCCGAAGTTCACCGCCGAAGCCCTCGAAATCGCCGCCGCCAAGAAAAACGTGCGCGTATTGGAAGTGCCGCTTGAAGCAGGTGCCAACCGCTTTGAACTCAAACGCGTCGGCGGCGGACTGTTGGTACAAACGCCCGACATCCACCGCATCAGCCGCGCCGATTTGAAAGTCGTCTCCAAACGCCAACCGACCGAGCAGGAATGGAACGATTTGCTGTTTGTTTGGAACGTCGCAAAATACGTCAAATCCAACGCCATCGTGTTCGGCAAAGGCGGTCAAACCTACGGCATCGGCGCAGGCCAAATGAGCCGTGTGGACAGCACCCGTATCGCTGCCCGCAAAGCGCAGGACGCAGGTTTGGACTTAAACGGCGCGTGTGCCGCCTCAGACGCTTTCTTCCCCTTCCGTGACGGCGTGGACGTCATCGCCGAACAAGGCATTAAAGCCATCATCCACCCCGCAGGCTCAATGCGCGATCAGGAAGTTTTCGACGCGGCAGACGAACACGGTATTGCCATGGTGGTAACGGGTGTTCGCCATTTCAGGCATTGAGGCCGGTTGCACAAAAAGGCTGCCTGAAAACGATGTTTCGGCATAGCCGAAGCCGGATTTCCGCGAAGCTAAAGTTTTCGGCAGCCTTTTATATGACTGATATAATGTAAGAAATATTTTTTCAACCCATATTTTGACCGTCCTATTGGCTGCCTGCGCCGAGACAGCCGAGGTAATCATAAGTCCCAACGCTGCCATTATAGGGTGGGTGATATTTTAACCATTAAGAAAATTCTGATGAAATGCAATCCTATAATATTTCGGCAAAAATACGGTTTCCTTCCAGCCTGCCGAAATATTACTCGCCGCCTGTTTTCCATCCTGCCGCTCGCCCTGCTTCCCGTCGGATTCCTTGTCGTGATGGTTGCCGCCCCCTTGTGGGCGTTGGCCGACTACGGCGGCGGTTTGGATTGGGAAGGCGTGCTGGCGGACAATTATCTGCGCGGCAAAATTGCGTGGACGGCGGCGCAGGCGGCGCTTACCTGCGTGCTGGCGGTGTTGTTGGGCGTGCCTGTCGCCTGGGCTTTGGCACGGCTGGATTTTCGCGGGCGCGGCTGGGTGCTGCGGCTGTTGATGCTGCCGTTCGTGATGCCGACCTTGGTGGCGGGCATGGGCGTTTTGGCCTTGTTCGG
>CAUVCE010000028.1:0-14588 GCA_963550425.1 uncultured Neisseria sp. | reverse complement strand
CCAAAACGAAGAAATCGACAGCCGCCGCGACATCGAAACCTTAAAGCTGCCCGACAACATCGATTACAGCAAAGTCAAAGGTTTATCCGCCGAAGTGCAGCAAAAGCTCAACCGGCACAAACCCGAAACCGTCGGGCAGGCAAGCCGCATTTCCGGCGTCACGCCTGCGGCGGTGGCGTTGCTGATGGTGCATTTGAAGCGTGGGTTTAAGGGGGCGAAGTAAGACATAGGTTGTCTGAAAATGATAAAATCGAAAATAAAATTTTAAAACAGGAGGTTATCCATGCGTATCGAATCTATCAGTATCAAAAATTTCAAGGGATTCCGAAATGCTGTAATGACAGATATTCCGCCATTTTGCGTAGTTATTGGCGCAAACGGCTCGGGTAAATCAACTTTATTTGATGTATTCGGATTTCTGCGCGATTGTTTAAAAAACGATGTGATTCGCGCTTTACAGGCACGAGGGGGGTTCAGTCAGGTCATTAGTCGCGGTGCGGATAAAAAAGACTGTATTGAATTTGAAATTAAATTCCGGATGCGGATTGCCGGAAAAGAACGTTTGGTTACTTACAACATCCAAATTGGTTTGGAAGGCAATAAACCGGTAATCCGCCGGGAAATTCTGAAGTACAAGCGCGGGCGCTACGGTTCTCCATACCGTTTTTTGGATTTCAGCAACGGTGAAGGCTACGCCATTACTAACGAAGAAGACTTCGACAAACCCGATGAAGAACTGGATAGAGAACCCCAGCAGGTAGAATCTCATGCTTTAGCAATCAAGGGCTTGGGGCAATTTGCCCGCTTTAAGGCGGCCAGTGCATTTCGCCAATTAATTGAAAACTGGCATGTATCTGATTTCCATATCAACTTGGCTCGTGGAAGTAAAGATGCAGTTGGGGAATCAGAACATTTGTCGGTAACGGGCGAAAACCTGCAGCTGGTTGCCCGCCATATCTATGAAAATGAGCCGGAACTGTTCAAAAAAATTGTTGAAGCCATGAAACATCGCGTTCCTGGAGTAAACCAGGTCAAGCCGGTTCTAACTGAAGACGGGCGTTTGATTTTGAGCTTTCAGGACGACACTTTTACAGATCCATTTATCGACCGTTATGTATCAGACGGCACGATTAAAATGTTTGCTTATTTGGTACTGCTCTACGACCCTAAACCGCATCCGCTGCTGTGTGTAGAAGAGCCTGAAAACCAACTTTACCCAGGCTTGCTGGGAGAGCTGGCAGAAGAATTCCGTTCCTATGCCCAACGGGGCGGGCAGGTTTTTGTATCCAGCCATTCTCCCGATTTTCTTAATGCTGTTAATTTGGAAGAAGTTTTTTGGCTGGTTAAAGAGGATGGCTGTACAACTATCAAACGGGCGCGGGATAACGAACAGATTGCCGCATTTATGGCCGAAGGCGACCAAATGGGTTATCTGTGGAAAGAAGGTTTTTTTGAAGGAGTAAGCCCCAAATGACCTGTTTGGTATTTTTCTTGGAAGAAAAGTCGGCAGAAATTATGCTGGAAGGTATTTTGCCTCATATTCTACCCGATGGGGTCGAGTATAAATGTGTTGTCTTTGAAGGAAAGCAGGATTTGGAGAGGCGTCTTCCAAAGCGTTTGAGAGGCTGGCAGCACATAGAAGAAACCAAATTTATCGTGTTACGCGATCAAGATTCTGCCGACTGCCGTCTGATCAAGCAACGTTTGGTTGAAATTTGTCAGGAAGCAGGAAAACCGGAAACCCTTGTGAGAATTGCTTGTAGGGAATTGGAAAGTTTCTACCTCGGCGATTTGGCGGCTGTCGGGCAGGCATTTGATAAAGCAAACCTTGGAAAGCAACAGAAGAGGAACAAATTTCGTAATCCCGATATGCTGAGTAATCCAGTACAAGAATTACAGAAACTTGTTCCTGATTATCAAAAATTGTCCGGTTCCCGCAAGATTGCATCTCAGATGAAAATTGATGCCAACAAATCTGAAAGTTTCAATGCGTTAATTAGAGGAATCAGAAATCTTCTGTAACCGCACAGGCCGTCTAAAAACCATTTTTCAGACGGCCTTTTATCGGTAGAAATGGTGCCGGAGAAGGGAATCGAACCCCCGACCTTCGCGTTACGAATGCGCTGCTCTACCGACTGAGCTACACCGGCACAACCGGCCGCCATTTTACACACATTCCGACACCCGCTGCAAATATTAGGGTAAATTTTTTCGGTTTTGTCAAAAACCCAATTTCGGCTGAGATTTACCTTTAAACGGCAAAAGCCACATCATCCTTCACTTCCCATTGGCAATTGCCGGACAATGATGCATAAGCAAAAAACAGCCCTGCGCTTTACCGACCGCTATCGGCGGCAGAGACGGTACACTTAACGCATTATACTATATCCACCAAATTACTTGGTGAGCCGCTTTTCAAACATACTCCCGCCCGCCGGGCATAAGTTTCAGAAAAACTGCCCAATAATTCAATATCGCATTTCCTATCAGTGAACGATATTGATTTGTTTTTTTATAATTTGTCTGAAATTAAGCATCCGATTCGGCTATTTGCTGCTCATTTAGGCGTATATAATATCCGAATATTAAGGCCACGCCGCCTTAACTACGAAGTAAACACATGCAGAAAAATCGCCCTGTCCGTCGCTTTATCCTCTTTCCGCCCATTCCGCAGGCGTTGCGGCTGTAGTAATCGACAATGCGTGTAATTCGTTGGAAGCCAATTTCTCGGCCAAGCCGTCTTTAATCAAACGATGGCGTGCCAAACGTGTCTTACCTTCAAATGCAGTCGAGACGATGATGGCGAAAAAATGATGCCCGTCCCCATCTACTTCGATATGTTCGCAAGGAACAACTGCGGCTATTAATTCTTTGACTTGTTCGGGATAAAGCATGATGTGTCCTTTATTTAATTTATTTTTCGTTTATATGAAAATCAGAGGATACCAATTTAATATTTAATTTATTTATTTAAACCATTACCCTTCGTATCCAGGTATCTGGCCTGTCCTTCCTTTCTAGGGATTTTACCATTATTATGACGCTCATGTTGTAAAACATGATGCCAATAAGGGAATTTAATGCCAAACGATAGATTTTATCTTTGCATGGAAACGAATGGAAATATGTTAGAATCCCTTGCTTTCCGTCCGCTTCTTTCTCCTTATTTTATGTTTCAACACTCAGGATTTTTCGTAAAAACGCTGTTTCCATATTTGCCGCCGCAAAAGGTATGCCCTGATACCGTCTATATTCTCGGTAGAATCTCTTTTAATAAGGAATCCTGATGAGAACAATCCCAACTGCCACCTTACTGTTTTTCTTATTGGTGCAAACCGCCGGCGCCAATCAGGTTTCGGAAGGGCAGGATGCCGAACCCTCCGTCTCTCCCGCCCAAGCCAATAAAAAACGTTCTTTTTTCAAACGAGTGAAAAATGCTTTTGGTAAAAGTATTCAGGCGGCTGCCGGCACTGAGGAAAACAAGCTGCAATATCCCGTTACCATTGAGGCCGAGCCGGCCGAAATTAAGGCAATGCTGGAAGAGTATTTGCCTTTGATTACCCAACAGGCAGAAGAAAAACTTGATGACGAGCAAATGTCCTTTTTGGCCGAAGAGGCACCTCAACAAATATTGATGATGCTGAAAACAAAAGGATATTTTAACGGAAAGGCCACCGTTATCCGCCAAGGTGCGGGATATTTGGTAAAAGTGGACAGCGGCGAACCGGCCAAAATCGATAAGGTCGGGGTCAATATCGGCGGCGATATTTTAAATGATGACGATTTGGGCAGTTATTACCGCGCGGCAATGGAAAATTGGGCGCTTCCTGTAGGCAGTATTTTTACGCAAGACAATTGGGGCAGCAGCAAAACAGCCGTACTGACCGCCGTCCGGCGCAAGAAGTATCCGTTGGCATCCTTTGCGGACACGCAGGCCACCATCAATCCCGGCCTGCACACGGCCGACGTGTCCGTAGTCGTCGATAGCGGCAAGCCTGTTTATTTCGGCGAGTTTGAAATCACCGGCAACAAGCGTTATTCCGAAAGTGTGGTGCGCGGACTGGCGCAGTTCGATTCGGGTTCGCCTTATGATTTGGATAAATTGCTCGATTATCAACAGGCATTGGAACAGGACAGTCATTATTCCGGCGCGTCTGTCCAGGCCGATTTCGAACGCATCAGGGACGACCGTGTGCCGATTAAGGTAAATGTGTCGGAAATGAAACGGCAGAAGCTGGAGATGGGTTTGCGCTTCGACTCGGAATATGGGGCGGGCGGGCGTTTTGCCTATGATTATTATGATTTGTTCGGTAAGGGCTACATCGGTTCGGCAGTGGCCGATTTAGACCGCTATGAACGCACTGCCGCCATCGGTGTCAGCCAGCCGCGCAAAAGCGACGGCCATTATTGGACAAGTAATTTGTCGTATAACCGCAGTACGGCGCAGAAGCTGGAAAAGGATGCCTGGTCTTCCGGCCTTTGGTATGTCCGCGACCGGAACGGTATTGAAGCCCGGCTGGGTGTCGAGTATATCGGTGAGACGGCAAGGATTCCCGAAAGCGGTACGGATTTGGGGCATTCTCATGCCACTATGCTGACTGCCTCTTGGAAACGGCAAAATATTCAGAGTTTGATGCGGCCGGAAAACGGTTATTATTTGGACGGAAAATTCGGCACGACTATAGGCAGGTTGCTTTCTTCTTCATCCATGCAGCGTTTCCACGGCCGCGCGGGTTATTATTTTACGCCCGAAAATAAGAAGCTTGGCACTTTCGTCCTGCGCGGCCAACTCGGTTATGTCTATACCGGCAATGAGCGGCAGGTTCCGTCCAGCCTGCGCTTCCGCACCGGCGGCGCAACTTCTATCCGAGGTTACGAACAAGACAGTATCGGCCTGCGCGGCCCTTCGGATTCGGTTTTGCCCGAACGCGCAATGTTCTCCGCCAGCGCGGAATATCAATATCCTATCAGCAAGGCTTTTTCCGCCGCCGTTTTCCATGATGTCGGCGATGCGGCACGCAGTTTCCAAAAAATGTCCGTCAAACATGGTACGGGCGTGGGTTTGCGCTGGTTCAGCCCCATCGCACCGTTTTCTTTCGATATCGCCTACGGCCACCAAGATAAAAAAATCCGGTGGCATATCAGCCTGGGAACCCGTTTCTGATGACTATCCCCTCTCCTCTCAATTCGTCCGAAAAAAATCCCGCCATCCGGCCCCGCCGCCTGGCCAAAAGGGTTTTCAAGGCCATGCTGCTGTTGTCCGTAATGCTGGTTTTGGTAACGGGCGGGATTTTAGTGTGGCTGGCCTCCACCGAATCCGGCCTGCGCTTCGCCCTATACCGCCTGCCGGAACTGGGCGGCGTGAAAATCAGCAGCCAAACGTTAAATGGTACGCTGTGGCAGGGATTCAACGGCGAAGGATGGAAGATTCAGACCGAAGCCGCCGATATCGATTTGGCCAAACTGAGTTTCCAATGGCAGCCAAACCTCCTTTCAGGCGGCCTTTTGCATATCCGCGAACTCTCGGCCGGCGATATCGGTATCACGCTAAAGCCCGTGCCGCCGAAAGAATCCGCCCCGCCGAGCCTGCCCCAAAGCGTCAGCCTGCCCTTGGCGGTGCAGCTTGACAAATTATCCGTCGGACGCATCAGCATAGGCAAGGCCATTTATCTGCAAGGCGCGGAAGCCTCATACCGTTACAACCACATGAGCCACCATCTGGTTATCGGCAACCTGCAATCCCCATGGAGCGGCAACAGCGGCGAGCTGACCCTTCGGACGGCGCCGCCTTTTTCGCTTTCCGGCAAAATAGAAGGCGGCGGCGAGCTGGACGGCATTTACGCCGACGGCAGCATCCTGCTGTCCGGCGACCTGGAAAACACCAAAATCCAAGCCAAACTATACAACGAAAACGTATCCCTCAATGCCGATGCCGCAATCAGCCCGTTTGAAAACAGCTTGGACAAACAAATAGGCCAAGTACAAATCAAAGGCAGCGGAATCAACTTGGCCGATTTCCTACCCGATGCACCCCGAACCGACCTTAACTTCGACACCACCATCATTCCTTCTGCCGAAAAAGGGCTTGCGTTGGAAGGCTCGATCGACTTGGCCAACCGAAAAGCGGGCGCATCCGACCAAAACGGCATACCCGTCCGCAACATATTGAGTAATTTTACCGTCAGCGATCGGGGTGTCTTGCACATACAGGATGGCACTGTCGAATTATTGGGCAAAGGCCGCATCCTGATAGGAGGCAGTGCCGACACGCAAAAAGACAGCCTCAACCTGTCGGCCGAATTGCAAAACCTTGCCCTAAGCGACCTGAGCAGCCTTCAATACGGCGACAGCATCAACGGCAGCATAAAACTGCTTGGCAGCTATACCCGCCCCCAAGCCGTGTGGGCGTTGCGCGGCAGACATGCCAAAAGCAACGGCGAAATCATCCTTGATACCGACGGCAAAAACGGCCAACGCACCATCAACATCATCCGTGCCGACCTTTTGCCCGAAAATGGCGGCAGCCTGAACGCCAACGGCCGAATCGAACTGTTCAACCGCCGCCGGCTGCAATTTGCCATCGACAGCCGGCACTTCAACCCTGCCAGACTGCATACCGATTTCCCCGCCGGCGACATCAACGGCAGCATTCGGCTGGATGGCGAACTGGAAGAACAGAAATTCGGCGGCAAACTGAAATTGGGCGGCAGCACACTGTCGGGGGTGGCATTGGCCGGCTCGGCCGACCTGCAATACGGTAACAAACACATCAGCCGCGCCGCCGCCGAAATCCTATTGGGGCGCAACCGCCTGAAAACCTCCGGCAGCTTCGGCAAAGCCGGAGACCGCTTATCCATAGACATCGGCGCACCCGACCTTGACAAATTCGGCTTCGGGCTGGGGGGCAGCCTGAATGCGAAAGGCTATATGGCCGGCGATCCCGCCAAAATCGAGGCCAACCTGGCCGGCAGCGCGCGCGGCCTGCGTTTCCGGCAGGCGGTAAACCTGCGCGAACTCGATTTTAAAGCCATCCTCTCACCCGACTATGCAAAACCCCTAAACCTGCAATTGAACGGCCGGGAACTCGTCATTCCGGGAAGCAGCCCCACCCGCATCGACACCATCAGCCTGAATATTGCGGGAACAGGCCTGCGCCACAACATACGCGGCAGCGGCAGCATGGCGTTGGACGGAAAAAACTACAAACTCGACTTGGCGGCCGATGGCGGCTTAAACAGCGAAAACCAGTGGAAAGGCAGCATCGGGACATTGGACTTGAGCGGAGGTTTGCGCCTCAAACTGCAAAACCGTATGAATCTGGAGGCGGGGGCGAAGCGTGTCGCCATGAGTTCGGCACAATGGGCGGCCATGGGCGGCCGTCTGAACATGAACAGCTTTGTATGGGATAAACAAAACGGATTAAGCAGCAAAGGAAGTGCCAACGGCCTGAACATTGCCGAACTACACCAATTCTTTACCCTGCCGGTCGAACACAACCTGACACTGGCGGCCGATTGGGACATTGCCTACAGCCAAAACACGCGCGGCCACCTGGACATACGCCAACAAAGTGGCGACATCACCCTGCCCTACCGCAAACAGGCGCTGGGCTTAAACGGCCTGTTGCTGCAAACCCGCTTTCAAAACGGGCGCATAGACAGCACACTTAAAGGCGGCACCCGCTACGGCAACTTGGAGGGCGGCATAACCGTCAGCCAGCAATTTGGCAGCAATGTTGCCCAAGCGCCCGTCAACGGCCACCTGCGCCTGAACATACCTGATTTATCCATATTGAAAAGCCTGCTGCCGGTCGGCCAAAGCGCCAGGGGCACACTGCGTGCCGAAGCCACCATAGGGGGGCGTATAGGCCAGCCCCTGCTTGGCGGCACACTCAACGGCGACAACCTTTACTACATCAACCGCGATTTGGGCGTCATCCTTGACAACGGCAGCCTTCGTTCGCGCCTGACCGGCCAACAGTGGCAGATAGAATCCCTTCGTTTTGCCCGCGGGGGAGGCACCGTAACCCTAAACGGCAGCGTAGCCTTCGGTCAGGGAACGCCCGTTGTCAATGCCGATGCCGTATTCGACAAATACGAAATGCTCGACAAGCCCCGCCGCCATCTGACCTTAAGCGGCAACGGCCACATCCTTTACAGCGACAAGGGCGGCATCACCCTAAACGGCAGCATGAAAGTGGACGAAGGCCGCTTCGGCTTCCAAAAATCGGGGATGCCTTCTCTGGATGACGATGTAACCGTATTGGGCGACACCAAACCCAAAAGCACAACCGTTACCCCCATCAGCATGAACCTGACACTGGATTTGAACAACAGCATCTTCTTCAAAGGGGAGGGCGTGGATGTCGTCTTGGGCGGCAAACTGCAGCTGACGGCGCAGCCCAAACAAGACATACAGGCGGTTGGCACGGTAAACGTCATCAAAGGCAAATACAAGGCCTACGGGCAGGATTTGAACATTACCAAAGGTTCGGTTTCCTTTGTCGGCCCGCTGACCAACCCCAACCTAAATATCCGCGCCGTACGCAACCAATCCGCAGTCGGGGCGGGCGTGGAAGTGGTGGGCAGCATCAGCAGCCCGCGCGTTACCCTCGTTGCCAACGAGGCCATGAGTGAGAAAGACAAACTGTCTTGGCTGATATTAAACCGCGCCAGCAGCGGCAGCGATGGGGATGAGGCCGCATTAGCCACGGCGGCCGGCGCGTTTCTGGGCGGAAAGGTAAACGACAAACTCGGTTTGGTGGACGATTTCGGCATGACCAGCCAACGCAGCCGGAATGCACAAACCGGCGAACTTAATCCGGCCGAACAAGTACTTACTGTCGGCAAACAACTGACGGGCGAATTATATTTCGGTTATGAATACGGTTTGAACAGTGCCAGCCAAACGGTAAAATTGGTTTACCAACTCAGCAGCACCATACAGGCGATTGCCCGTGTCGGCAGCCGCTCATCAGGTGGCGAATTAAAATACGTCATCCGTTTTGATTAGGCATGGCAGCTTTTTTAACAATCGATTTAGAGCGGGTTAATAAAAACCGAGGCAAGGCGGCACTGTAGCGTCCCTTGTTAATCCACTATATTTTGTCGCAATATGGTTGTGCTTTGGTTTAAAAGGGGCAGTTGCCGATGTACACAGACGCACAAATCGGTTTGCCGCCCGCCGTACCCTGATTTGAACTTAATCCGTTATATTTTTTTCAATTCTTCGTTTATTTCACGATATAAGGCATCAAAATCCGGTTCGCCGACAAAGGTTTTCAGTATCTGCCCGCGTTTGCCAATCAGAACCGAAGTAGGATAAACCTGTGTGCCGAAAGCCCGGGCGATGACATGCTGTCTGTCATAAACAATGGGAAAGTCTATATGACGGCTTTGGACATAGTTTTTAACGTTGTCTAATGAATCATAGGGCTGGGCTATGCCTATGACTTGGAAGTTGGGTTGTTGCCGGTAATCCTGCGACATTTTGACAACTTTGGGCATTTCCCGAACACATCCGGGGCAGGACGGAAACCAAAAGTTGATAAAGCTGATTTTGCCGTACAGGTTTGTATCCGCCACGGTTCGGCCGTCGAGGTCGGATGAGGAAAAATGCGGTACCGGTTTGCTTTGCCCAAACAATAAAAAAGCCAGCAGGACGCCAATCAGTATGATGGAAATAAATCTTTTCATCAAAATTTCCTTAATGGTTGAAACCCCGCCCTTTGGGGCGGTAGGATTTGGGTTTGTTTGGGAGGGGCGTAACCCCTTCCGGTAGGGCGACACACAGGGTTGCGCCTTATGTGCAGCCCTGTGTGTTGAAACATTGGAAATTCCTCATCGGTTAAAATCCCGCCATTCAGAACGGCAAAGGCTTTGGAAGGGGGACACCGTATGCGTTATGTCGGGTTAAAGGGCGGCAGTTTGCAGTGCGGTAAGTTGCGCGAATACGGCGGGCGGCCAGTCGGTACTACTGCCCCCTTCCGCCGCCGGCACTAAGCTGATATCCGCTTGTGCGGCAGCCTTGCCGTTGTGGGCAAAGGCTGCGGTTTGACGGACAACCAACAGGCGCGGCCGGAGTTTGATGATGAGGCTTCGGATACGGATGGTGTCTTTGGCCGTGGCACCGCGCAAGTAACGGATGTCGGCACGGGCAACGACTATTTGGATGCCGCCCAAGCCATCCAACAGGTTGTGCCGTTCGAAAAAGTGCCAGCGCGCCTCTTCCATCAATTCAAGATAACGGGCATTATTGACGTGTCCGTAGCCGTCCAGATGGTAGTTGCGGATATGGAAAACGGAATCGGTCATAATCAACCCAAATCAAGCGGGCGGAAAGCCTCGCGCGCCAATGGTTCTGCAGTCAGGTCGGTCAGCACGGTGGACAGGCGTATATCGAACCATTCGTCAAATGTTTCGGCATCCAGCGGCGGCCATGTGCTTTCGTCCCCGCACCAATCGGCCAGTTCGGCCGAAAAGATTTCCTCTATACGTGCACCTATTTCATCCCATACTTGTTCGGCGTTGTCGCAAGGGGATATCAGGTAGGCATTGGCATCAGCCTGTAAGCCCTCCAGCGACATCTCCGAAGTATCGGTGCCGACCGACTGCAGCCACTGCCAAAAGGGTTCTAGGGGGACAAGCAGGAAAACGCTGCGGTTTACTTCATACATGTTTGACTCCTTGCGCCGAAACTCCCGGCCAGCGCGAATAGGGGTGTTTGCTCAAATAGGCGTTGGTAAAGCGGCCGTCGGCGGTAATTTCCCTGCCCAGCCAATCGGGACGGGGAAAGCCGGCCGTTTCGGACGGCAATTCGATTTCTACCACAACCAAGGGGGCATTGTCGCCGAAATATTCGTCAATTTCAAAAATAAAGCCGTCGCGGCAAATTTCGTAACGGTGTTTCTCCATCACAAAGGGACACATGGTCGCAATCAGGATTTCTGCGTCTTCAAGCGGAATCGGATATTCGAATTCGCTGCGCGAGCGTTCGGACAAGCTGCCCTTCAATGTCAGCCACGCTTTGCCGCCAATAATGCGGACGCGTACCGTGCGTTCTTTTTCCACGCTGATATAGCCTTGTTTGATCAGGCAGGGTTCGCCCGCCTCCAATCTCCAGCCGCCATCGGCAGGCAAAAAGCGCCGTTCGATTTCTATATTCATCAAAATTTCCTTAATGGTTAAAATCGTTATCCTGTCAGGCGGCTCAAAAAGGTTTGAAAACCACTAAAAACAATGCCGCCAATAAGGCTAAAACGGGGATTTCGTTGAATACGCGAAACCAAATATGGCTGCGGCGGTTGCCTCGTTCGGCAAATTGCTGCAGCAGGTAGCCGCAGATGATGTGGTAGGCAAGCAAAAACAGGCCGACGGCGGTTTTGCCCCAGCCCCAGCCTGTGCGCCATCCGCCATATGAAAACAGCAATGCCAGCCCGCACACCAGCGCGCCTATGCACAACGGGGTCGTGAAGCGGTAAAGCCGCCGCGACATGTCGAGCAGGCGGCGGTATTCGTCGCCGTCGCGGGCGCGTATCTGCGCCAAGTTGACATAAATGCGGGGCAGGTAAAACAATCCGGCAAACCATGAAATGACAAAAAACAGGTGTAATGCCTTCAACCAAAGATAAGTCTGCATAAGCGGCCTTTCAGACGGCACGCGCCGAACCGACCTCGCCGACGAAATGGTGGGCGTTGATTTCAAAGCCGTGTCGGTAATACAGGCGGTGGGCATCGGTACGGCTGCCGCCCACCAACGCATCGGCATGGATGCGGCCTATACCTTCTTGGGCGGCAATGTCCGCCACTGCCTTCAACAGGCGGCTGCCGCAACCTTGCCCGCGCATCTGCGGCACGGTAACGATGTCTTCGATAACGATATGCCTGCCATAAGAAAGGCTTTCGGCAATACGGAAACCGCAAACGGCCACGGCGTTTTTCTTGCCCTCTTCAAATATGCCCAACAGGCGGTAGCCCATGCTTTGGCGCAATCGGGCGATTTGGTCGGCAAAACGGGCTGCATCGGTCAGGCCCGTACGCAATACGGACAACGCGGCAAAGGCCGAAACCGTTTCGGCCGCACCGATTTCGCGCAAGGCCGGCAAAGGGGCGGATTGTTGTTCGGCGGCAGGCGGCGCGGCGGGTATGTTTTGCACCGGCTGATTTTTTTCTTGGGAAACCTCGCAGCCGTCCAATATACGCAAATCGTTGTCGGCGGCAAAGTCCATCAGGAAGCGGAACATTTGCGGGTTGATGGCCTCCAGTTTTTTGCCGACAGCCACACATCGGATTTTGTCTATCAATATCGGCCTTACCCATTCGTGGTAGGAAAGGCGGTTGCCTTTGTCAAAGGAAGACAAGATACCGCACAGGCGTTCCGCCCAGTCGCTTGGGCGAAAGGTTTTGCCGTTGCCGGTAGTGCCGTGGATGATGATCTCTTCGGGATTGGGCGTAAACATGGAAATCTCTTTTTCTAACGGATATGGCCGACGGATGATTTGACAAATCGCGCTTCTTTGCAATTTCACAATATGGTCGGATTATAGTCAAAGAAACCGTTTTTTCATATTCGGAAATGCACCGCCCATCTTCATCGAAATCTCCTTAATGGTTGAAACCCCGCCCTTCGGGGCGGTAGGATTCGGGTTTGTTTGGGAGAGGCGTAACCCCTTCCGGTAGGGCAACACACATGGCTGCGCCTTATGTGCGGCCCCGTGTGTTGAAACATACAAACCATATTGTCGGCCGCTTGGGGACAAAATCCGTTAAAATGCCCGCTTTGCTTTGAAAAAGGGATTTTTATGCGTTATCTGGCTTTATTGCTGGCCGCCGCCGCATTGTCGGGCTGCTCTTGGGAAACCTATAAAAACAACGAAGGCCGTACCGCCTTGCGTCAGAAATACCGCACGGGTACGGCGGTTTATTATGAAGACGGCACTTATTCGCGCAATATGCGAAACAATCAGTTCCGCCCCGAACAACATGCCGTCCCTCCCGCCGGACAAAATTCGGCCGAACCTCAAACCCAAGATGTACAACGTACGCATTGGCAGCCGATACAGAAGAAATAAAAGTCAAGGCCGCCTGAATACTGTCAGACGGCCTTGACAAACACACAAACATCATCCCCGCCCAAAAAATAAAGGGGGGAATACCAACCCACCAAGGAAAAAACATGAGTCTGGTAACCGACCTGCTGTATCTGACCGCGCCGGTAACACTGCCGATGGCCGTTTGCGGATTGGCGGTTTTCGTATTTAAAATAAAAAGCGGCTCGCCGGCCGAAGCACTGGCAATGCGGATACTGACATGGGTAACACTATTTTCCCTGCTGCTTCCACCTGCGGCCGTTTTGAGTTGGGAAACGGGGCTGTTTTGGCGGCTGGTGTGGCTGGTATTATTGGCCGTGCCCGTTTATGGCGCGGGTGCGGTGGCGATTAGCGCGGCCTATTCCGAACTTGACAACCTGCGCCGCTGAATGCCGCCATCCCACCTATTCGCCGCCGAAAAGAACGTTTGATTATGGTTTCACATCGGCCATTAGGGCAAAGGCGACAAATTCCTCAACGCCAAACGCACGCCTTCGCCCACATCCGTACCGGCGGGGATACCTTTAACCGCCATCCTTGCCTCGCGTTCGTTATAACCCAAAGCCAACAGCGTGCTGACCATATCTTCATTTTCATCCGCCACCGGAATGACAAGCCGTTCGCCGGACATACCTGCCGCAGGCAACTTGCCGCGCAACTCCAAAATCATACGTTCGGCAGTCTTTTTGCCTATACCGGGGGCGGCAGACAAACATTTGACATCCTCGTTTGCCACCGCCTGCGCCAATTCGGCGGTAGACATGGCCGACAAAATACCCAAAGCCGTCTTTGCGCCTATACCGCCTACCTTAATCAGACTGCGGAAGGCGGCGCGTTCATCGGCATCGGCAAAACCAAACAACAAATGTGCGTCTTCACGGACAACCAACTGAGTCAGTAACTGCACATTTTCATTCAAAGGCGGCAAAAGATAAAATGTCTGCATGGAAACATCCACTTCATAACCGACGCCGTTCACATCGATAAGGATTTGCGGGGGATGTTTCGCAACAAGCCTGCCGGTCAGGCAGCCAATCATGTGGATTCCTTTCTTTTGGCGTTTTTCAACCGAAGTATGATTTCCAAAATACAAGGCCGTATGGAAATCCCGATTCAAGAGGGACAAAGCCATTGCAACTAAAAAACGCAACAATACACATCGTTTCGTTAAGACGATACGGCATTGTTACGTTTTTAAACCTTCAAATCCCAAAATTTAGATTTCGGTATCGTTTCTCTTCTTCACTTTGCCGCTCAAAATGCCGCCGCGCCTGTCTTCATGCCGCATTTGTTTTGCCGTCGGGATAACCTGTTCAACCTTGACCTGTGCCACACCGGTATGCATAAAGCCTAACTTTTGTGCGGCTGCCTTGGACAAATCCATTACCCGGCTGCTGTGAAAGGGGCCGCGGTCATTGATACGGACGACAATGGTTTTACCGTTGGCCAAATTGGTTACCCTGGCATAACTGGGGATAGGGAGGGTGGGGTGGGCGGCAGT
>CAUVCE010000027.1:0-14874 GCA_963550425.1 uncultured Neisseria sp. | reverse complement strand
TTATTTAAATGTCAGCTCTTTTAATCGATGGGCGGGAAATATCGCAACAGCGTTTGGCACTGTTGGCGGAAAAGGTATCCCTAAGGCGGAGGCAGGGTAAACATGCGCCTTGTTTGGCCGTGATTTTGGTCGGCGATGATGCGGCCAGCGCGGTTTATGTCCGCAATAAGAAAACCGCATGTAAAAAAGCGGGCTTTGAGTCGTTGTCTTATGAGTTGCCTGCCGAAACCTCTCAAGACGAATTGCTGAGGCTGGTAGATAAGCTGAACGGCGATTCTTCTGTAGACGGGATTTTGGTACAGCTCCCCCTGCCCGCGCAAATTGACAGCCAGGCCGTTTTGGAAAGGATTGTGCCTCATAAGGATGTGGATGGTTTTCATCCTTACAATGTCGGCAGGCTGGTGGTAAAGATGCCGTTGATGCGCCCCTGCACGCCCAAGGGGGTCATGACGCTTTTGGATGCCTGCGGGGTTGAGGTGGAAGGCAAAAAAGCGGTGGTGGTAGGCGCATCGAATATTGTCGGCCGGCCGCAAATGTTGGAGTTGCTGCTCGCCCGCGCCACCGTTACCATCTGTCATAGCAAAACCCGCAATTTGGCCGACGAGGTAAGGTCTGCCGATATTGTGGTGGCCGGTGTCGGTATACCGAATTTTGTGAAGGGAGAATGGATTAAGCCGGGGGCGGTGGTGATTGATGTGGGTATCAACCGCCTTCCGGACGGCAGTTTGTGCGGGGATGTGGAATTTGATGCCGCCAAGGAACGGGCTTCTATGATTACGCCCGTGCCCGGCGGGGTAGGCCCGATGACTATTGCCACTTTGCTGGAAAATACGCTGCAGGCCGCCGAACTGCATGATAAAGAAGCTGTTTGATTATCCTGATTGCCTGCGGCAACGCCGGACCAATTCTGATCCCGCCGTTTCGGATTGAATGGCAATCCCGCACAGGCGGCAAAAGTTTTGACTGCCGTCCGCAAGGCTCTTTTATTTTTGCCAATGAATATGAAAATTTGAATTTGTGATGGATGACCGCGACCTGCTGCGTTACAGCCGGCATATTTTATTAGACGAAATCGGTATCGGAGGACAGGAAAAGTTATTGTCCTCCGCCGTGCTCGTTGTCGGCTGCGGAGGGCTGGGGGCGGCCGCCATGCCCTTTTTGGCGGCATCGGGAATAGGCCGGATAATCCTTGCCGATGACGACTGCGTGGACGAGACCAACCTGCAGCGCCAAACCGCCTTTTGCGAAGCCGATATCGGTAAAAACAAGGCGGAAGTTTTGGCCGGCCGTCTGAAAAACATCAACAGCCGCTGTCAAACCACTATTATCAACCGCCGTTTGCGGTTTGAAGATTTATCCGAATGGACAGTGCAGGCGGATGCGGTATTGGACTGCAGCGACAATTTCGCCACCCGCCGAGCCATAAACCAGGCCTGCGTACGCTCACGCACTCCGCTTGTTTCCGGCGCGGCGGCGCGTTTCAGCGGCCAATTGGCGGTATACCGCCCCGATTTGGCCGATGCGCCCTGCTACAACTGCCTGTTTGACGGTAATCAGCCCGATGGCGGCAGTTGCGCCTTATTCGGGGTATTCTCGCCCCTGGTCGGCATTATAGGCACGATGCAGGCGGCCGAAACCTTGAAAATATTGACCGGAATCGGCCGCCAACCCCATAGTATGCTGCACACCTATGACGCGTTGGACGGGCAATGGCAGTCTTTCCGCTTCGACAAAAATCCCGACTGCGTCATTTGCGGCCGCAATACGGATTAATCTTACGGATGAGTTTATTTGCCCGAAACGCCGTATTTGGGGCAGGGTTTGAGTTTTTAGGAAATCTATGCGCGCGATATTGCAAAAGGTTACCCACGCCAATGTGGATGTTGTGGACGGGCCAAACCGCAACACGGTTGGGAAGATTTCAGGCGGCCTGTTGGTGTTGCTGGGTGTGGGAAAGGAAGATGCGGAAGCCGATGCCCGCTATATTGCCGATAAAATTGCCACACTCAGGATATTTGAAGACGGCGAAGGCAAGCTTAACCGTTCGCTGCAAGATTGCGGCGGCGCGGTGCTGCTGGTTTCCCAATTTACTTTGTATGCCGATGCGCGCAACGGCCGCCGTCCGTCTTTTTCGGCAGCCGCCCGACCGGGACAGGCCGAACATCTGTATCGGCTTGTAACCGTTTTTTTGCGGGAACACGGCCTGCATGTGGAAACCGGCCGTTTTCAAAGCCATATGCAGGTCAGCCTGTGCAACGACGGGCCGGTAACCTTATTGCTGGATTCCCGCAAACAGTTTTAAAATTCCCAATAAATATAAGGTATTTGGTTCCAATTATGGTAAATTAGGGGAACACCGATGTTTCAACACACAGGGCTGCACATAAGGCGCAGCCCCGTGTGTTGCCCTACCGGAAGGGGTAACGCCCCTCCCAAACAAACCCGAATCCTACCGCCCAGAAGGGCGGGGTTTCAACCATTAAGGAAATTTTGATGAAAAAATTATTAATCGGCCTGTTGCTGCCCCATGCCCTACATACCTATGCGGATGCAAACATATATGGCAGGTTTGGCGGCGGCGTTGAAAGTTTGCAAATCCGGCAAGGCGGGCATAAGGCCGGGATACGGGATTTTGATTCCTATGTCGGGATGGAAGGCCGGCACGCATTGGGCGGAAGGGGTAATCAGGCTTGGCGTCCGCAAACCGACAGCCGCCTTTATAAAGGCCTTCAAGACAACGGCAATCATACAAACAAATCTGCAGAAACCGGCAACGCGAGGTTTTTCGGCCATCAAATCGGGACAAATGACAAACCATGACGGTTGTTTGAATCGCGATGCGGAGGCATTTGGGCATTTCGCGCCTTTTTATTTGGCACAATATCAAATATTCAAACGGCCTATCGCCAAATAATCCGCCGCCCTTTGCACATTGTCTTCCAAATGAGGTATGACGCCCAACAAAGGCGCATCCAACCGGTCATATAATGTTGTTACATAATCATCCAAACGATCCGGCCTGCCGCTTACGCAGTTGGCAATCCAGCCCGCCAAATCCAAACCCGCCGAACGTATGGCCGCCGCCGTCAGCAGGGCATGGTTGATGCATCCGGTTTGCATGCCCGCCACCATGATGACCGGCAATTGCTGTTTCAATACCCAGTCGGCAAAGGTATATTGCCGGTTCAACGGCGTAAGCCACCCGCCCACGCCTTCAACCAAAACAAATTCGCCATGCCAGCGGGCAAAATCCAAACCGTTGTCCAAACGGCCGATATCAATCTCGCGGCCTTCGTCTGCCGCCGCCAAATGGGGCAGGATTTGCCGTTTGAAGGTATAGCAATTGTGTTTCTTATAACCCAAAGGTTCGCTTGACGCACGCATCAAGGAGGTTACATCGGCATTTTCCCCCGCCGCGCCCGCCCCCGAAGCCACTGGTTTGAATCCCAACGCTTTGCGCCCCCTGCGCCGTGCAGCATGTAATAATGCCTTTGTGCAAAAAGTCTTACCGACACCGATATCCGTACCCGTAACAAAATATACCGCCATCCCCCTGTCTCCTCATCCATCGGAAAAATGATCAAAACCGCCTTTTTTCAAATATATAGGCCGACCATCCGAATCAAAAATTTCTAAACCGCTTCCGGCCATTATTTTACCGATTCGGCTGACCGCCGTTTCGGCCTTTTCCGCCGCCGCAATGATTTCGCAACGTTTGCCGGGCGGGGCGGTAAATACCAATTCATAATCATCCCCTCCCGACAGCATATGCCGCGCCAAAATTTCAGACGGCAAAGATTCTGCCAATTCCGGCAACGTCGGCAAATCCTGCAGATAAATCTGTCCGCCCACTTTTGACGCACAAAGAATATGCCCCAAATCCTGAGCCAAGCCGTCTGAAACATCCTGTGCGGCATGAGCCATTCCCAACATGACCCGTCCCAAAGCCACGCGGGGTTGCGGCCGCAACAAACAGGGCAGGCAGATTTTTGCCGTTTCGGGTGGCAGCAAATACCTTCCCGACAAATGCTCCAGTGCGGCGGCAGCCAACCCCAGCCTACCCGAAACCCAAATATCGTCTCCCACAGCCGCACCACTGCGCCGCAACCCCAAACCTTTGGGTACTTCGCCAATAATCGTAACATTGAAGGCCAAATTACCCTTTGTCGTATCGCCGCCGATAAGTGATACGCCATATTCGCCACACAAAGAAAAAAATTGATTGCAGAACGATTTCAGCCAGACAGGATTTAACTCGGGTAAAGCGGCGCTGAGCAAAACCCACTTTGGCGTTGCACCCATTGCCGCCATATCCGACAGATTCACCGCCAAAACCTTATGTGCAATGTCCTCGGCTGCCGTATCTGTAAAAAAATGCCTTCCGGCCAACAACATATCGCTGCTTATACACCAATCCATATCAAGGCTGGGGCGTACGATTGCGGCATCATCGCCAATCCCCAGCAACACATTGCCGTCTTTTTGTTTATTGCACAAATATTGCCTGATGAAATCAAACTCATTCATTAAAAATTCCTTGACGGCCGAAATCATTTTATTACGCAGATAACATAATAATTTATTATGGCAGGGGATATTGCCGCTTCCCAATAAAATAAAAACCCCGCCAAAGCAGGGTTTGAAACCTTAAGATAAGGTTGTTTCTTACCAACGGGTATAGCCGTGGATGGAAGATTTTTCGCCGGGCATCCAGTGGTTGTCGGAAGCAGGGCGTTCGCTTTGTCCGTCCACACCGCCGGTGGTAACCTGTTTGGTGATGATGCTGTTGATTTTCACATCTACACGGCGGTCAGGCGCGATACAGGCAATCAAAGCAGCGCGTTTTTTGGCTTTGGAAACTTTTTTACCCAGTTTGCCCACTTCTTCCTGACATGAAGCAGTCATTTGGGCTTGAGTCTCGCCTAAGCCGACAGCGGAGATTTTGGAAGCCGGTACGCCGTTGCTTGCCAGATAATTGGCCACGGTATTGGCACGGCGTTCAGACAAAGCCTGATTGTATTTTTCCGAACCCATAAAGTCGGTATGGCCTTCCACGCTGACGTTCTGCACGGTAGTATCGCTCAAACGGGCAGACAGGTTGTTCAGGGTTTCCACGGCGGAAGACTGCAGGTTGTGTTTGTCAAAACCGAACAGTGTTTCGGCAGAGAAGGAAACGGTTTCGTTCACTTCTTCCGTAACCGGCGTGCTGACTTGGGGTTCGGCATCGCCGCACTCTACGCGACCCTGTGTCGCTTTGTCAAAATAAGTGGTTTTCCAGCATTCGCCATAGTTGTTGCGGACAACGTCCTGAGTTTGGCGGCTGACGACATAACCGTGTTTGGTATGCGGTTCGCTGGCTGCCATAACATTGGCAGAAGCGATGGCGGCAACGATTAATGCACCCAATTTAAGTTGTTTGGTCATTATTATTCCCTCATCAATAAGGTTGCTGTACGACGGCAGATGCCGCCGCATTGTAAATTACAGACCGCACCCATTGCGGCAGAATCTGAAACAGCATGATTATACTTTCAATGCGTTCAATCTTACAAAATTTTAGATTGCTCCGCAATCTGTGCCTTGCCCATCGGGTTTTCGGCAATAAGGTCGGTATTCCGAAAGAGCCCGCACACAAATGTTAATAGCGTATACGACCGGCTAGCCGGACGGTCTGCTTCCTAATGCCGCATCATGCCGAAAAATCAACTTCGTGTCATTCATTTGCGGACAAAACCTCAACGACCGGCACCATTCGTTGCACAAAAGCAACAAGGTTTTGATTCATCGGCATTTTACGCAGACGGCAATTTCCAGCTTGTTTGTGCAAAAACAAATACTTTAACAATCGCCCCGCTTTTTCCAAACAATATCGGCTTTTTATGCTACATTTGCGCCCTTTCCGTGTATCGCCCGCAGCCATGAAACTCCAACAATTGCGTTATGCCCTCGAAGTCTACCGCCATAATCTGAATGTGTCCGAAGCCGCCGACGCGCTGTTTACCTCGCAACCCGGGGTCTCCAAGCAAATCCGCCTGCTGGAAGAAGAATTGGGCATTCAAATCTTTATCCGCAGCGGAAAAAGGATTATTTCGGTGTCGCAGCCGGGCAAGGCGGTTTTGCAGACGGCCGAGCGGATTTTGCACGATATTCAAAATATCAAGAATATAGGCAGCGAATTCGCCAAGCAGGATACCGGCACGCTGACCATAGCCACAACCCACACCCAGGCGCGCTATGTGCTGCCCAAAGCCGTGTCGCGCTTTGTCGCCGACTATCCCAAGGTAAGGCTGAATATCCGCCAAGGCACGCCGGAGGGAATCGTGCAGATGGTCGCTTCGGGCGAGGCCGATTTCGCCATTTCCTCCGAATTGCCGGAAACGGGCGGCGACCTGCGCCGTATCCCGTGTTCGCGCTGGCATTACGGTTTGGCCGTGCCGGACAATCACCCGCTTTTGGACCACAAAGGGGCTTTGTCCATCCCGCTGATTGCGCGATATCCTTTGATTACTTATGAGTTCGCCTTCAACCCGGGAACAAGCATCGCGCGCGCCTTCAATAAGGCCGGCGTGGCACAGCCCAATGTGGTGTTGTCGGTGGTGGATACGGATGTGCTGAAAACTTATGTGAAACTCGGCCTGGGCATCGGCATTATGGCCAAAATCGCCTATGACGCAAAAACCGACCGCGGCCTGATGATGGCCGATGTGTCGCAGTTGATAGAGCCTTGCCACACCAGCCTGCTGCTGCGCGCGGACAGTTACCTGCGCGGCTATGTCTATGACTTTATCGGACTGTTCGAACCCGAACTGACCAGAAACAGGTTGGAACAGCTGCTGTATTCGCCGGTGGTGGAGGATTTTTCGATTTGATGCCTTTGGTTCAAAACAAAGCCTGAAAACCGCCAATGCTTTTCAGGCGGCATTTTCATCAAAATTTCCTTAATCTTAACGGTTGAAGCCCCGCCCTTTGGGGACGGCGGAATCCGGGTTTGTTTGGGAGGTGGCGTTACCCCCTCCGGTAGGGCGACACATAGGGCTGCGCCTTATGTGCAGCCCTGTGTGTTGAAACATATCTGCAAAACAAACCCACCTTAAAAGCCCCGATCAGGCGGCGGTAACCTTGCCCCCCATGCCTCGGAACCGGCCGCGTGTATCGATGATGAGTTTGGCATGTTGCAGCAGCAGGCCGTAATCGAATTTATCGTGGTCGGTGGCCAATATGACGCAGTCGAAACGCGCCAGATTGTCGGCATTGAACGGTTCGCTGGCCAAATTGAAACAATGTTCGCGCATTTTTGGGAATACGGGGACGTGCGGGTCGGAATAGGCCACATCCGCCCCCAACGCGCGTAATTTTTCCATAATCAGCACCGAAGGGCTTTCACGCATATCGTCCACATTTTTCTTATATGCGATACCCAAAACCAAAACGGCGGCGCGGCTGACGGCGCGTCCTTGGCCGTTTAACGCCAAAACGGCCTTGTTTACCACATAATCGGGCATGGCCGAATTGACTTCTCCCGCCAACTCGATAAAGCGGGTATTGACGCCGTATTCGCGCGCCTTCCAAGTAAGGTAGAAGGGGTCTATGGGGATGCAGTGGCCGCCCAATCCCGGGCCGGGGTAGTAAGGCACGAAGCCGAAGGGTTTGGTTGCCGCGGCATCAATGACCTCGTGTATGTCTATGCCCATCTTATCGGCCACGATTTTCATTTCGTTCACCAGGCCGATGTTTACCGCCCTATGGATATTCTCCAACAGCTTGGTCAATTCTGCCGCCTTGGTGCTGCTGACGGGGACGACCGTGTCTATGGCCGGCCGGTACAGGGCGATACCCGCCTCCAAACAGGCCGGCGTATGGCCGCCGATGACTTTGGGGATGGTTCGGGTTTCGAAATCGGGATTGCCGGGATCTTCACGTTCGGGGGAATACACCAAAAACACATCGCGGCCAACCTTCAATCCGCCTTCCTCCATGCGGGGCAGCAGCTCCTCTTCCGTAGTGCCGGGATAGGTTGTGGACTCCAACGACAGGATTTGGCCGGCGTGCAGATAAGGTTTGACCGCATCGGCCGTGTCGATGACGAAGCTGATGTCGGGCTCGCGGTATTTGTTAAGCGGGGTCGGCACGCACAAAATAACGGCATCGACTTCGGCAATGCGGGAAAAATCGGCAGCGGCCTCAAAACCGGCCGCGCGGGCGGCCGCGATTTTGGCGGCAGGAATATGCTCGATGTAACTTCCGCCGCCATTGAGTTTGGCAACCTTTTGGACGTCGATGTCGAAACCCACGACGTTATAGCCGGCTTCAATGTAACGCAACATCAGCGGCAGGCCGACATAGCCCATGCCGACTATGCCGATGACGGCTTGGCGGGAAGACAGTTTCTGTATCAGGGTTGTTTGCATAGGGGGCTTTCCGCCGCCGTTTTTCAGACGGCTTTTTTCAAAAAACACAACACAGGCCATACAAAAAAATACCGCACCATTGCAAAATATAGCGAATTAACAAAACCTGTCCTGTTTCAAATTTAATTCGCCCTATCCTATATCGATACGGCACTTCCAAATAACCTTTTTTAATTTTACCGTCCGCAGGTATACGGTTTCAACCATTTGAAAAATCCCCGCCAAAAGCCGGAAAGCCGAAGCGGCCAATCCTGCTGGCGGATTAAATACTAATTCGTTAAAATCCCCTTTTGGCCTGCAACGGCGGTTTGCCCAAAAACTACCGGCCATCCGCAAGCCGCAACGAATTTTCCGCCATTGCCCCATCCGAACATTTTCAAGGAAATGCCATGAACATCCTACTGCCGTACCGCGCTACAGCCGCCTCCCTCACCCTGCTGCTTGCACTGGCGGCCTGCGGCGGCCAAGGGCAGGCAGAAAAAGACCGGCAGGTCTTTGTCCGTCCGGTTGAAACGCAGACCGGCAACGGCACGGTAAACATGCTGCTGCCCGACTTTACCAAACTTATGGAGCAAGAAGGCCCCACCGTTGTCAATATCCAAGCCAACAAAAACAAAAAAAAGGCCGACAGCGACAAAGACGAAGTGGACCGTTCTTTGGACGAAGACCCCTTTCGCGACTTTTTTAAACGACTCGTACCCGAAATCCCGCCCCTGCAAGACCCCGATGGCGGGAATGACGAAGAAGACGACAATTTAGGCTCGGGGTTTATCATCAGCCCGGACGGCTACATCCTGACCAACACCCATGTCGTCAATGCCACCGACGATATCAAAGTTACCCTTAACGACAAACGCGAATTTGCCGCCAAACTGGTCGGTTCTGATCCGCAAACCGACATCGCCCTGCTAAAAATCGATGCGGCCGGCCTGCAGACCGTCAGGATCGGCGATGCCAAAAAACTGAAGCCCGGCGAATGGGTGGCCGCAATCGGCGCCCCCTTCGGTTTTGAAAACAGCATCACATCGGGCATCGTATCGGCCAAAGGCCGCAGCCTGCCTAATGAAAACTATACCCCGTTCATCCAAACCGACGTGGCGGTAAACCCCGGAAACTCCGGCGGCCCCCTGTTCAACCTCAACGGCGAAGTAGTCGGCATCAACTCGCAGATATACAGCCGCAGCGGGGGATTTATGGGTATCTCCTTCGCCATACCGATTGACGTTGCCATGAATGTTTCAGAACAACTCAAGACTACGGGAAAAGTACAGCGCGGACGTTTGGGCATCGTGATTCAGGAAGTGGATTACCACCTTGCCCAATCCTTCGGCCTGGAAAAACCGGTCGGCGCGTTAATCTCCGAAGTCATCCCCGAAGGCCCTGCGGCCAAATCGGGCCTGCTGGCCGGCGATGTCGTATTAAAAGTAAACGGCGAAGACGTGCGTTCCTCCAACGAACTGCCCGTCATGGTCGGCTGGACGATGCCCGGCAGGGAAGTCACCCTGACCATTTGGCGCAACGGCAAAACCATGGAACAGAAAATTCGGCTTGATAGCGCCGATAAAAACGCCAACGGTCAAAACAGTAAAAAAGAAGAAGCTGGCAAAGACGGAAAATCGCAAAACCGCAGCTTCAATATCGGTAAACTCGGCCTTACCCTGACCGAGCAAACCGAAAAAGACGCCAAACGGCTGATAGTCGGCCGCGCCGACGGGGCGGCGGCCAAAGCCGGCATCAAAAAAGGCGATGCCATATTGGCTGTCGGCAACAAAGAAGTCCATGACGAACAAACCCTGAACGATGCGCTGAAAACACTAGGCGACGGCAGCCATGTCCCCCTGCTGGTGCAGCGTCGGGGACACCGCCTGTTTGTCGCCCTGCAAATAGAATGTTCCGGAAAACAACAAGGCTGTTCATAGGGCTGCGCCTTATGTGCAGCCCTGTGCGTTGAAGCATAAAATCTGAAAGCATCGGCACCCATAACCCGGGCAGATTAGAAACCAGCCTTTATTACCCCACCCCGCCAGCGAAAAAGGAAATCCGATGAAACCCGTCTTGCCACTTGGCCCCGTCATGGCCGATATACAGGCATTCGGCCTGGACGATGCCGAAAGGCGGCGACTGCTCAATCCGGCCATCGGCGGCATCATCCTCTTCCGCCGTAATTTTCAAAATCCCGAACAGTTGCGCCGCCTGACCGCCGAAATCAAAGCCCTTCGTTCGCCCGAACTCATCGTCGCCGTCGATCACGAAGGAGGGCGGGTTCAGCGTTTTATCAAAGGCTTTACCCGCCTGCCCGCCATGCGCGTATTGGGGGAAATATGGGATGAACTGGGGCGGGAAGAGGCAGAACGGCAGGCGGAAGCGGTCGGCTGGGTATTGGCGGTCGAGCTGGCCGCCTGCGGCATAGACTTTTCCTTCACCCCCGTATTGGATTTGGACTGGGGCCATTGCGCCGTCATAGGCAACCGGAGTTTCCACAACAATGCCGATGTTGTCGGCGCGTTGGCGTTGGCGCTGCAAAGGGGGCTGAATCGGGGGGGCATGAAATCCTGCGGCAAACATTTCCCCGGCCACGGCTTTGTCGGCGGCGACAGCCATACCGGCCTGCCGCACGACGCCAGGACGCTGAATGATATAGAGGCCGCCGACCTGCGCCCCTTCGCCGGCCTCGCAGCGGCAGGCATGGCCGCAATCATGCCCGCCCATGTCGTATACGGGCGCATAGACAGCCGGCCGGCCGGTTTTTCCCCTTTTTGGCTGCAGGATGTGTTGCGCCTGAAATTGGGGTTTCGGGGCGTTGTTTTTTCAGACGACATGACGATGGAGGGGGCGGCATCCGCAGGCGGTATAAAACAGCGGGCGCAACAGGCTTTTGCCGCCGGCTGCGATATCGTCTTGGTCTGCAACCGCCCCGATTTGACCGACGAGCTGTTGGATGGCTTTATCCTGCCGCACAATCCCCATTTGGCCGAACGTTGGCGGAATATGGCCGGAAGCCTGAATCCCGAACAGGCACAGGCAATCATGCGGACTGCCGCCTTTCAAGCCGCCCGACGGCAAACCGCCAAGCTTTTGTCGCCCAAAGATACCGTTCAAGGTGTTCAGGTGGGCGAAGCGTTTTAGTTTTAAATGGCGGGATTTTACCCGTTAAGGAATAATTGCTTCGGCGATAACGGACGATGTTTATCAAAATTTCCTTAATGGTTCAAACCCCGCCCTTCCAGGGCGGTAGGATTTGGGTTTATTTGGGAGGGGCGTTGCGCCTTCCGGTAGGGCAGCACACAGGGCCGCGCCTTATGTGCACAGCCCTGTATGTTGAAATATGTGCCAGACTTGCCATAGCCTGAAATTTTCCCTATAATCCCAAATCTGTTTTTCGGAATGTAGCGCAGTCCGGTAGCGCACTTCGTTCGGGACGAAGGGGTCGGAGGTTCGAATCCTCTCATTCCGACCAATTTTAAAACGGCCTTGTTGTATAACAAGGCCGTTTTTCCTCAAGCATCAAACAAGGTTTCAGACGGCTTTTTCGGCTATAATCGTTTCTTTTTACATTTTGCAACCACAAAATCAAGGACAATGAAATGGGCTTTTTACAAGGCAAGAAAATTCTGATTACCGGCATGATTTCCGAACGTTCCATCGCCTACGGCATTGCCAAGTCCTGCCGCGAACAAGGTGCGGAATTGGCGTTTACCTTCGTGGTGGACAAGCTGGAGGAACGCGTGCGCAAAATGGCGGGGGAGCTGGGTTCGAAACTGGTCTTCCGCTGCGATGTGCAAAGCGATGGGGAGATCGCGCAGTTGTTTGCCGATTTGGGCAAGGAATGGGGCGGGCTGGACGGGTTGGTACACGCCGTGGCATTCGCGCCCCGCGAATCGCTGAACGGTGACTTTCTCGACAGCATCAGCCGCGAGGCCTTCCAAACGGCGCATGATATTTCCGCCTACAGCCTGCCCGCGTTGGTAAAGGCCGCCCGTCCGATGATGAAGGGGCGCAATGCCGCCGTGGTTGCCCTGTCTTACCTTGGCGCGGTGAGGGCGGTTCCCAATTACAACGTTATGGGTTTGGCCAAAGCCAGTTTGGAAGCCGCCATACGCTTTACCGCGTCCTCTGTCGGCCGCGACGGCATACGCTGCAACGGCATCTCTGCAGGCCCGATTAAGACGCTGGCCGCATCGGGCATTGCCGACTTCGGCAAACTGTTGGCGCACGTTGCCGAACAAAACCCGCTCGGCCGCAATGTTACCATCGAAGAAGTCGGCAACACCGCCGCCTTCCTTTTATCCGACCTCTCTTCCGGCATTACCGGCGAAATCACCTATGTGGACGGCGGCTACAGCATCTGCGCCCTAAGCAACGTTTGATTCCCAAACCGGGGGCGGGATTTTTTGAAACGCCCGCCCCCGTTTCACCCGAATTTCGGCAAACTTCCTTTTATGACGTCCCATACGACGCCTTTCTTCAAATTCGCCCTGCCCTCACATATGCCAAACAATATCCCGGTCCGATATGTTTTTTGAAATTCCTTATGATGCCCAATTGGTTTGACTATTGTTTAAGCATTTTCCCATGCCGGAAATGGAAGTTTTTTTTAACTTGATACCCTTTCAGGTAAATAATATTAAATTTATAATAGCCAAAGCCTAATGCCGGATACCCGCAGGCGGCGGGCTGCTTTGTCAATTGAATAAGGACCCATCATGGCTCAGACGAACAACGATTCGAGTCCGATGTACAAAACCAATTTTGCCTTTGCCGCCATGCTTATCGGCATGGTCGGCTATTTTATTTATTGGGGGCTGGGTTATACCCACCACAATCATTATGTTATGTTTTTGCTGGCCACGCTGTTCGGTGTGTTTATGGCATTCAACATCGGCGGCAACGATGTGGCCAATTCTTTCGGCACGTCGGTCGGGGCGGGAACGCTGACCATCCCGCAGGCGCTTTTGGTTGCGGCGGTGTTCGAGGTTAGCGGCGCGGTTATCGCCGGCGGCGAGGTTACGGAAACGATACGCAGCGGCATTGTCGATATGCAGGCGATTCCGATGCGCCCCATGCAGTTTGTCTATGTCATGATGTCCGCGCTGCTGTCTGCAGCCCTGTGGCTTTTGTTTGCCACCAAACGCGGCCTGCCGGTCTCGACCACTCATGCGATTATCGGCGGCATTGTCGGCAGTTCCATGCTGCTGGGTTATCTGTTGTCGGGCAGCAGCGGCGGCACGCTGGCTTTGGTGCGGTGGGGCAAAATCGGCGAAATCGCCGTGTCGTGGGTGTTGTCGCCGGTTTTGGGCGGATTGGTGTCTTATTTGTTGTTCGCCCAAGTAAAAAAGCATGTTTTGGACTACAACGAACGGGTCGAGCAGGAATTGAAGCAGTTGAAAGCCGAAAAGAAGGCCTATAAGGAAGAACACAGGCTGCGGATGGAGGCTTTGACGGAAATCGAACGACTGAAGGAAAATGAGGCGGCCACGCGCGATGGTGAGATTTATGACAAGCCCGATTTCGACCCCGATGATTTGGAATCTTATCTTTACAAGGGTTTGTACAATATAGACCAACGTAAAAACCGCGTGGACGCGTATCGGGCGCTGCAGTCGTGGGTGCCTGCGATTGCCGCTTGCGGCGGTATGATTATTTCTTCAATGCTGATTTTCAAGGGATTGAAAAATTTGGATTTGGGCATGAGCGAAATCGCCAGTTACCTGACGATTTTGATGATAGGTGCGGCTATTTGGCTGGCTACTTTTATTTATGCCAAAAATCTGAAACGCAAGGATTTGGCCAAATCGACTTTTTTGATGTTTTCTTGGATGCAGGTCTTTACCGCCGCCGGTTTCGCGTTCAGCCACGGCGCGAACGATATTGCCAACGCCATCGGGCCTTTCGCCGCGATTATGGACGTGCTGCGTACTGGCACTATAGGCGATGCCGCGCCGATTCCGCCCGTGGTGCTGCTGACTTTCGGTATCGCGCTGGTGGTGGGGCTTTGGTTTGTCGGCAAGGAGGTGATTGCCACGGTGGGGACGAATCTGGCGCAAATGCACCCTTCTTCGGGCTTCACGGCCGAGTTATCCGCCGCCTTGGTGGTTATGGCCGCCTCTTTGTTCGGCCTGCCTGTGTCGTCCACGCATATTTTGGTGGGCGCGGTGCTGGGCATCGGCTTGGTAAACCGAAATGCGAATTGGCAGGCGATGAAGCCGATTGCGCTGGCCTGGGTGGTTACGCTGCCTGCCGCTTCGATTTTGTCTGTGGTGTGTTATCTTTGCCTGCAGGCCGTTTTCGGCTGATGCGGTTGTGTTATGGGGCGGTGTTTCAGCCGCTTTTTTCTTGATGCCGCCGTATCCGCCAACATCCGGACGTTGTTTTTCTATTTGTATAATTTTTTGTTTGTAAAGGAAATTTTTGATGAAACTATCCGAACTGTTCAACCCCAACGAATTTGCCGCGCGTCATTTGAGTT